>JBAQFQ010000019.1:0-14202 GCA_049287345.1 Candidatus Moraniibacteriota bacterium | reverse complement strand
CAAAGCCCTGAGCCCTGTCAAAGAAGTTATCCACAGGCTGCTACCTCTCCACATAACTACTGCGCTCACGATTGTCATCTCGAGCGCAACGATAGTGGAGTCGACCGCGTGTCGCCCAAGCTTTAGCGGTGGCGCAGAGATCTAAATTTAATTCAAAATAAAAAACTTCCCAATAAAATGGGGAGTTTTTTTAAATGAAGCTAGACAGGAAATTGTTTTTATGAAATAGTATAAATTAGTTTTTTGGGGGTATGGAATCGGCTATACTCTAAAATAGTGAAAGGAGGGCATCATGGCTGAATGTAAAGAAGTGGGTTGCAATGGCAATGTCGCAGAAAAGGCTTCATTTACCATCAGAGTGGGATGTTTTTGCGCTGAAGAAACCTTTGCTTGTGAAAAATGCGGTCGGCTGCACTATGGCAGTGGCAATTTGGTTTTTAACCGAGATGGAGAAAGAGCATTTTTAACAGAGGACAATCTGATTGTCCTCAGATAAATTGTTCTCTCCATACAACCCGCAGTTAGCTAATTAACTGCGGGTTGCATTTTAAAATGCTGGACAAATTTTTATTTTTGTCTATAATACTAAAGGTACACATAGAAGGACTTTGATTCTGCTGTGAAAAAGCGAACTTTACTTCGCTAAAACAACAAAAGAGTAGGCGGGCCTTGCCCGCTGCAGTGTAACGTAAGCGGGTGTCGTATAATGGCTTATTATATCAGCCTTCCAAGCTGAGGACGAGGGTTCGATTCCCTTCACCCGCTCATAAATAAAATAAGATCATGCTAGCGCATGGTCTTTTTTTATTTTGGGTGAAGGGAATCGAAGGGTATTTTAAAAAAGCAAACAGTTTTGCGTTTTTAAAAACCCAGGCTTTGGAGGAGGAAATGAGGCATGTGCCGAGAGGCACGCCGAATGACGGAGGAAAAGGATTCCCTTCACCCGTTAATTAAAAACAACTTCGATTTATGGGGTTGTTTTTTTATTGTATCTAATAGAAATATAGTTTTTGTGATAAAATAAAGTCATAAGAAAATTAAAATAAAAAAATGATAAATAAGAAAATACCAAGCGTTTTGGGCATAGGGATAATTTTAATTATTGCTGGATTTTTCGGGTATATTTTTTTGAAAGGGAGCAAGAATAAAGAATTTTCTCCAATTCCACTGAGTGAAAGCAATCTGAGTATCGACGATAATAGTAAATATAAATTATATAAATCAGATAATGGATATTCCTTTGAAATTCCAAACAATTGGGAATGTCAAACTAAAGATAAAATAGAGAGTTGTGAAAGTGAAAGAGTAGTAGGAGAAAGATTTAATGCAATGGGACCAAAATATCTTCCTAATGAATTAGATATAAGTATAATTGAAAATAAAAATGTCGATGAATATTTAAAATGGCTAAAAGAAGTTGAACCCAGCTCAGGTAATTTACGTGAAATAACAATGGGAAATGTCATTGCGCATAGTATTGATGTGCCAGGATATGCAGGAAGCAATGAAATTATCACAAATTTAAAAAATGGTTTACTTAGATTAACTTTTGAGTACACTATCTCAAAAGAAGAAAAGCTTCATATTTTAGAAACTTTTAAATTTGAAGAGATACAGAAAGACGTAACTTTGGAATATGGATCGAATGCAGTGGGGGATGATATTACTAGCTGCATTGATGAAAAAATTAAGAAATCCATTAATTATGAGAAACTTCAAGAAGTAAATAGTTGTTTTATTAAGGATGATAAAAATGTATATGTAGCATCTTACTGCGGACAAGATTGTATGTTTGATCAGATTTTATCTGACTCTGATCCAAATACTTTCATTGCATTTGATAGATATGCTAAAGATAAGAACAATGTTTACTATGTTGGTATAGGGGAAATTAAAGAAGCGGATCAGGAAACATTTATCGTTACGGATAATATAATGTATGCCAAAGATAAAAACAATGTTTATTATGCTGGATATTTGATTAAAAATGCAGATACTGAATCCTTTGAAATTGTCGGAGATGATTTAGATGGTCTTGCTAAAGATAAAAATTCGAATTATTTTTGTACATCGGATGTGGTATGTGGAACTAGGTGCAAGATAACTAATACTAAAACAAGTAGCGCTATTAATACTCAATTTACGACTGGCGGAGACTCATCTGGCGTATGTAAGTAATTGACAGTCTGGCTTAATTAAAAACAACTTCGATTTATGGGGTTGTTTTTTTATTGTATCTAATAAAAATATAGTTTTTGTGATAAAATACAATTATAAAAATTAAAACAAAAAAATGATAAACAAAAAAATACCAAGCGTTTTAGGTATAGGGATAATTTTAATTATTGCGATAGTTTTTGGTGGGATTTTATTGCTAAATAATGGTAAAGAAAACAAGAACAACAAAACGAATGAGATTGGGCATCCAGAATCAATTACAGATACAATTAGTCAAAACGAGCAGAAAGAAACAAAGCAAGTTGAAGGCAAAGAATACGCAGATCCTATTTCTGTCGATACCCAAAAAATTATAGATGAAATATTTTTGAAATGGAATTTAACATTTAAACTTTCTTCTTCAGAGTGGCATTTTGATGGTATGGATGATAACAAGGAAACAGGTAAAATGGGTTATTATTTTACAAGAGAAGCTATCGTTGATAGCAAGAATAAAAATATTTTCCCTGCGGTTGGTTTTGTTTTTGAAAAGGTTGAATCAAAAGCAGACGTAATTTCATATGCCGCATATTTGAAAAATGAAAATCCTTTTAAAACAAAGCAGGTTTTATCTGACGAAAATGAATTCACGATATTAAAAAATGGAATCGGATTTATCGGAACGCATAATCAAAATAATAGCAGCGAAGAGCACACTATAAAAATCATATATGCAATAAACAAAAATACTGGACTCACTGTGGTTATGGATGCTACTTCAGATGTTTTTAATCAAGTTGAAGGGGAATTTGATAATATCCTAAGGACAATAAAATTTATTCAATAAGTAACGTTTTTTATCACAGTTCGAACGTCATTGACAGTCTGGCTCAGATATAAATTAAAACCACACTCCTGTGTGGTTTTAATTTATTTTGGCGTGAAGGAAATTGAAGGGCGTGAGTAGAAATCGAGTGGGCGTAGCTTTCTGTGTGTAGCGCCCAGGCTCTGAGTCGGAGCGAGGAGGATTCCCTTCACCCACTTCAATTAAAAACTTTTCATACTGGAGTTTTTTTTATTATACCTAATAGAAATATAGTTTTTGTGATAAAATATAATTATAAAAATTAAAATAAAAAAATGATAAATAAGAAAATACCAACCGCCTTGGGTGTGGGGATAATTTTATTGCTTGTGTTACCTCTCGTTTTCTGGATATGGCAAGAGAATAGGCAGATTTCAAAAGTAACTACTATCTTTATAAATGAAAAGCCACAGAAAGATATAAATTCAAAATATGAATCACTTGAGGTAAGGATTGAGAATAAAGACAATATGACTCAATTTGTTTTATATAATAAGAATGAAAGGTTTGTTTTAAACGAAGGGCATATTTATCCAAACAGTGAAGACGTTGCAGATTTTATAATTTTTAAAAATTCTCGTTTTTCACCTAATGGCAATTATATAATAGTAGATATTGATGGTTATGAAGGTTCGATAAGTTGGGTTTATGATGTTAAAACTAAAGAAAAAATTACATATGGCGCTGTCGATAAAATGGGCTTCACGGAGAATGAAGAATATTTTTATAAATGTGGACAGGTGTTTAATGAAAAATGGGCAGTAGCCCAGAAGGTGCCTAATTTTGAAAATAAGTTTGATTTTTTTGGAGGCGTAACAATGCCAGATGAGACATATGAAAGAAATGATGATTTAGAAAGTGAAAATTGTTTTTATGATAAGGAAAAGGATCGCATAGTTTTTACTTTTAAAAATCCTAAGGAAGAAAATTCTAAAATCATAGAGGAAGTCTTCTCTTTACATAATTAAAGTATCATCAATATCTTAGCTACAAAATCAAATTAAAACAGGCAATTATCCTGTTTTAATTTTACTGCAGTGGACAGAATTGTGAGGCTGTGTTATATTTTTTTGATTGGTTTTAGGGATATGAAATCAATCGGGGTAAAATCTTAGAGGCAAGTTTTTTAACATTGGGAATTTTAAAAAAGAGGGAATTATGAGAAATTTGTCATCAGGAATGCTACTGGTATTTTCTTTGTTTGCAGTTTGTTTCACTATGCTACCAACAGATGCTTGGGCAAAGAGACAGTTGGAAATAAAGGAAGTAAATATCACAGTGGAGGAGGGAGAGGGGGAATATTTTACTACTGAAAGAAGAAAGGGTAAAATCGCCACCGTGGAAGGCACAGATGAAAAATATGAGCTTCTGGAAGCAATTATCACTGAGAGTGGCGACAAAAAGACTCATCTCATGTTTTGGAGAGGAGCAGCGCTGCCCGGAGAGAAAATGAGTAGTGCCATGGTGCGCGTTCAAATGCTTTGTGATTCGACTGCAGCTTCCTCAGAAAAATTTCCCAGAGTGGAAAACGGTCAGTGGATTGATAATAAAAAAAGAATTTGTGCCTGCTTAATTCTTAGGCGATATATAGACTAGATCAAAGTGGAGTAATCCTCGCTAAGTGTAGCTGCACTTAGCGAGGATTTTTGTTATTTCGGAGCAATGTTGACTCTTAAATGTCAAACCTATATTATAAATAAGTAGCTTAATTCAGAATAAGTTTCAGAAAACCCCCTCTTTAATTCTCCCCCTTGATTACAAGAGAGAGAGGGTAAGGATAGCTGCTATTTTGTAAGGGCCATTAGCTCATCTGGTAGAGTGCTCCCATGGCATGGGAGAGGTGGCCGGTTCGAGTCCGGCATGGTCCACATAAAATGTTCAAAATGTTATATCCGCCAACTGGCGGAGTTGTAGATGTTGAAAATGTAAAAAATAATTCGTTAATCCGTTAACTCGTTAACTAAATAATAAAACCAATAATATGAAAACAAATGTATTATTTGCAGTTCTTTTGGTGGTAGGGGGAGTGTTTATTTTTAAATATGTTAACGATTGGAACGTTAATGTAGATTCAAAAAAAACAGAAACTCCAGTTGTCAAAGAAGAACCAAAAAAAGTAGCCGAAGTTAATCAAAAAGAAGTAACTAATAATGATAATCAAAAAAATATGAATCTAAAAATAGAGACCACTCAAGCAGGAACAGGCGAGAAATTAACTAAAAATGGGGATACTATCGCAGTACATTATACTGGTAAATTGGAAAATGGAACTAAATTTGATTCAAGCGTAGACAGAGGCACACCATTTGAGTTTACAATTGGCAAGGGAATGGTGATTGCTGGTTGGGATAAAGGATTATTGGATATGAAAATAGGAGAAAAAAGAACTTTAACTATCCCAGCTGAAATGGGTTATGGTGCTCAGGGGGCTGGCGAATTAATTCCACCTAATTCAACATTGATTTTTGATGTAGAATTGATGGAAATAAAATAAATTAAGTTTACAAACTTAATTTAAAATTTCCAGTCAATTTCTCAATGATTAAATGTTTTAAAAAATTTAAGTCATCGTTCATCAAAGAAATTTAAATCTAAGACAATTCCAACACTTATAATATCTTGAACAATTGGAACATATTTTGACATTAGTCAAAAAAAGTGCTATACTTATAAAGTTGAAAAAACGGGTGTGCCATAAAAAGCCCCGTTTTTTATTTTTTAATAATTAAAACAAAAACAAAAATGATACAAACAAGCATTTTTCCCGGGAGATACGTCCAGGGAGCAGGAGCTCTTTCCAACCTGCCTAAAGAAGTGGAGAAATTTGGTAAAGTTGCTTTCGCTGTTTGCGATGCCTTTGCTCTAGAAACAATCATTCCTAAATATCAAGCAGGAATTGAAAAAGAAATCGAAATTAAGTTTGAGAAATTTAATGGAGAGTGTAGTGATAAAGAAATCCAAAGAAATATTGCTTTAATTAAAGAAAATAAAAGTGCAGTAGTTGTGGCTATTGGTGGAGGAAAAGCCATTGATACTGCTAAAGCCGCTGCTTATGAATTAAAATTGCCAGTAATTATTGTGCCAACCATCGCCTCAACTGATGCGCCATGTAGCGCCCTGTCAGTGATCTATACAGATGAAGGTGTGGTAGATAGATATCTATTTTTACCTGCCAACCCAAATGTTGTCTTGGTTGATACAGAAATTATCGCCAATGCCCCAACTAGATTTTTAGTTTCGGGAATGGGAGATGCTCTAGCTACTTGGCTGGAGGCACGATCTTGTCAGATAAAATATGCAGATAATTTTGCTGCAGGCAAAGGAACGATGACTGCTTATGCTTTGGCAAAATTATGTTTTGATACTTTATTTGAATATGGTGTGATTGCTAAAGTTTCCAATGAAAATAAAACAGTTACCCCAGCTTTAGAAAAAGTTATTGAAGCTAATACATTGTTAAGTGGTTTAGGTTTTGAAAGTGGTGGAATCGCATCTTGTCATGCTATCCATAATGGTTTGACAATGTTGGAACCAACTCACGCTTATTATCATGGTGAAAAAGTTTCTATCGGAGTAGTAGCTTCATTATTTTTAACAGACAAAGATGCTGATTTTATTAACGATGTCTATGATTTTTGTGAATCAGTAGGACTACCGACAACTTTAGCGCAAGTAGGTTTAAATAATCCAAGCGATGAAGACTTGATGAAGGTTGCTCAGAGAGCTTGTGCTCAAGGGGAGACAATTTACAATGAGTTAGTGCCAATCACCCCAGAGTCAGTTTTAGCTGCAATTAAAGCAGCAGATGCTTATGGGCAAGCAAGAAAGGCTCATCATTGTGAGTGTGGTTGTTAGAGGTTACGATAAGTGGTATAATCTAGGTAAATAAGTCTAAATTAACCTTGATTAAATAAAACGAACTATCGTAATTTATCAAGACAATTAAAAATGGAAACTAAAAAGAAAATTAAAAAAGAAGAAAGCAGTCCCTGGAAAGAAATGACTCAAACTTTTGTAGCTAATATTTTAGCAAAAGTGGGAGATAATATTTCTGCCAAAGTTCAAAGTTGGTTTGAAGATATTCGTCGTAGGACTTTGGGGGCAGTACTTTCCGTGATTGGCTTTATTTTTGTTTTAATTTGTATCGCTCTATACGTAAATACTTTTGTGCGCGAAGAAGCGAGTTGGATTGGTTATGGAGTGGTGGGAATTTTAGTTTTAATGGTTGGGTATTTGTTAAGTAAAAAATAATAAGTAATTAATTCAAAGAAACATTAAAACATTGAAACATTAAAACAAATTTATGTTCTAGTGTTCATTTGTTCTAGTGTTTAATTGATAAGTAAATATGGATACAAAAGAAGTGAAAAAAGAACTAAAGAAAGAAGTAAGAAAAGTACAAAAAGTAGTAAATGATAACATCGCTAAAGCTAAAGAAAAAGGAGCTGCTTTGGAAGGTGTAGCCATGAAAGAGATTAAAAAGATCCAAAAAGAAATGGAATCAACCTCTAAAAAAGTAGAGGCTTATGTAAAGAAGAATCCAGAGAAAGCTGCTGCTATTGCCGCTGGAATCGGAGTAGCCCTAGGAACAGTAGCTGGATTATTTATGGCTGGTGGAAAAAAGAAGAAATAAACTTCTAAAATAATAGATAAAAAAGTGACCATAAGATAATTTGGTCACTTTTTGTTTTTTTAAAAGTTGAATGGGTTGAAATTTTATAAAAAATGTGGTATTATTTTTTGAAGCTTACTATAATATTTTTTATGAAATTTAAAATAAATTCAAAATTTAAACCAGCCGGTGATCAGCCTCAAGCCATTGAGAAATTGACCAAAGGTATTAATGAAGGGAAGCGATTTCAAACGCTTTTGGGTGTGACTGGTAGTGGTAAGACTTTTACTATTGCCAATTTAATTGAAAGAACTCAGAAGCCAACTTTGGTGATTGCTCCTAACAAAACTTTAGCTGCGCAATTAACTCAGGAGTTTCGAGCTTTCTTTCCTAATAATGCGGTAGAGTATTTCGTTTCTTACTATGATTATTATCAGCCGGAAGCCTATATTAGTTCGACAGATACTTATATCGAAAAAGAAACTCAAATTAATGATGAGATTGATAAATTGAGGCACAGTGCTACTGCCTCAGTGTTATCGCGCCAAGATGTGATTGTAGTAGCTAGTGTGTCTTGTATTTATGGCTTAGGCTCCCCAGCTCGCTACGAGGAAATTACTTTAACTTTAAAGAAGGGAGACAAAATTACTCGAGAGGAAATTATAAAAGATTTGATCGGTATGTATTATTTGCGTAGCGATATTTTGGAACGCGGTAAATTTCGAGCTATTGGTGAAACAATTGAAATAGTTTCCCCAGGACGAGAAATCATAACTCGGATTGAACTGGCCGATGACAAAATAAAATCAATTACCGAGCGGGATATGCTTACTCATGATAAACTCAGTAGTTTGGAGAAGGTGATGATTTTTCCGGCTAAACATTTTGTGATGCCTGAAGAAATTATGGAAGATGTCTTAAAAGATATCCAGAGTGAGATGAAAAAAAGAGTAGCTTATTTTGAAAAAAATGGAAAATTATTGGAAGCAGAAAGAATTCAAAAAAGAACTAAATATGATATCGAAATGATGCGGGAAGTAGGGTATTGTAGCGGAATTGAAAATTATTCTCGTTATTTGAGTGAGAGAAAAGCTGGGGAATCACCATATACTTTGATAGATTATTTTGCTAAAAACTTTCTTTTAGTAATTGATGAGTCACATGTGACCATTCCTCAAATTGGGGGGATGTATTTCGGCGATAGATCCAGAAAGGCTAATTTGGTAGAAAATGGCTTTCGTTTGCCTAGTGCCATGGACAATCGGCCATTAAAATTTAATGAATTTGAGGAACGGATCAATCAGGCAATTTTAGTTAGTGCCACTCCCTCAAAATATGAAAAAGCTAATTCACCTACAGTTGTGGAGCAGATTATTCGACCAACAGGCTTAATTGATCCTGAGCTAGTGGTACGAAGCGCTAAGACTCAAGTGCGAGATATCCTGGAGGAGATTAAAACGGTTTCAGCTCGGGGAGAAAGAATTTTAATTACAACCTTAACCAAAAAGCAATCAGAAAATTTAGCTGAGTTTCTCAAAGAAAATAAAATTAAATCTCAATATCTTCATTCAGATGTCGATACCTTAGATAGAATAAAAACTTTGGAAGATTTGCGGCGGGGAAAATTTGATGTGCTAGTAGGAGTAAATCTTTTGCGAGAAGGTTTGGATTTGCCAGAAGTTTCTCTAGTGGCTATCTTTGATGCGGATAAAGAAGGATTTTTACGAAGCGAGACTTCGCTTATCCAGACTATTGGTCGGGCAGCTCGTAATGTAAATGGTCGAGTGATTCTTTATGCGGATAATATTACCGGTTCATTGGAGCGGGCAATTCGCGAGACTGAGCGCCGACGTACTATTCAAGCAGCTTATAATAAGAAACATCATATTACTCCTAAAACTATAAAAAAGAAGATTGAATCGATTGTGGATCATGAAATTAACCCAGTGCTTTCGAGTGAATTTGTAAAATTAGAAACTTTGGAAGATATTAATGGTTACATTAGGCAAAAAGAAAAAGAAATGAAGGAAGCGGCGAAGAATTTGGAATTCGAAAAAGCTGGGATTATTAGAGATGAGATTTATGAGCTTCGTAAGATAGCGAAGTAACCTTATTTCTCTCCACCTTTTAAGGAGGAGGTTGGGAGGGGGTTGGTTTTTTAAATATTCAATAATCAATGTGCAATATTCATTCAATATTCAATTTTACAATATTCAATGGGGATGTCATTTCGACCGAATAAATTTATGCATGGGCCGCGTGTCGCCTTAGCTTTAGCGGTGGCACAGAAATCTCAGGATATCAATTATTTCGCGGTTTATGATATTAGAGGGCTTGCGTGAAAATTTCGCAAGCCTTTTTTTGTGGGCAGAATTTAAAAATTGAAACCCCCTCTTTAGTTCTCCCCCTTTAAAAAGGGGGAGAGGGGAGAATTAGTGAATATTGTAAATTGAATATTGATAATTAAATCAGAGGGGGTGACATTTATGAAAAAATGGTATAGTATAGATAGACGATTAAATTTGAATTGAGATCCCCGCATTCGCGAGGATGACAATGAATATGAAAGATAGAATTTTTGTAAAAGGGGCCAGAGAACACAATTTAAAAAATGTGGATCTGGAAATTCCCCGTAATAAATTAACCGTTTTTACAGGACTTTCGGGCTCAGGCAAGAGCACCCTGGCTTTTGATACAATTTTTGCTGAAGGTCAAAGGCGTTATTTAGAGAGTTTATCTAGTTATGCGAGACAATTTTTGGGTCAGATGGATAAACCAGATGTGGATTATATCGAGGGGTTAAGTCCGGCGATTTCTATTGATCAAAAATCAGTTTCTCGTAACCCACGTTCAACAGTGGGGACGATCACTGAAATTCATGATTATCTGCGGTTGTTATACGCTAAAATTGGTATTCCACATTGTCCAGAGTGCGGCAAGGAAATTAGTAAGATGTCGATTGATGAGATTGTGGACAGAGCCATTGAAGTTGGCGCTGGTAAGGAAATTGAAATTATTGCTCCAGTGGTACGAGGGAGAAAAGGTGAGTACCAGACGCTTTTGGAAAATATGTTTAAGAGTGGTTACTCAGTGGCACGAATAAATGATAAGGAAATTAATTTGAGCGATTGGAAAGAGGTAAAATTAGCTCGTTACAAAAAACATAATATCGATATCTTGATTGATAAAGTTAAAGTAAATGACGAGAATCTGAGTCGAATATTTGAAGGCACGGAGCGGGCTTTAAAAATTGCAGCGGGCATTGTAAAGATAAAAAATGGTAAAAAGGAAAATTCTTTTAATCAAAATTTAGCTTGTCCGGAACATGAAATTGAATTTCCTGAGCTAGAACCACGATTATTCTCGTTTAACTCTCCCTTTGGGGCCTGTGAAGCTTGTGAGGGGCTAGGGACAAAAAAAGAATTGGATGAAAAATTAATTATTCCTGATAATAATAAGACTATTGGTGAAGGGGCGATTTTGCCTTGGAGTTATAAATCCAATAATTATTTGGGGACAATTATGCGCGCCGTAACGAATTATTATCACATTGCTGAAAATAAAAGATTAAAAGATTTAACGAAAAGTGAATTAGAAATCCTTCTTTATGGTAGCGAAGAGCAAGATTTAATTAGCGTGAAATATCATTTTCGTACTGGTGTGCGAGAATACTTTATGACCTGGAAAGGAATTGTGGGTTGGATGGAGGATCGATATCGTAAAACTACTTCAGAGGCGGTAAGAAATGATATTGAGAAATACATGAGTCAAAATCCGTGCTCTACTTGCAAGGGTAGTCGCTATAAAAAAGAGGTTTTATTGGTAAAGGTAGGTAAAAAAAATATCGATGAAATTTCTCGAGAAAATATTGCCGAGGCGCTTAACTTTTTTAAAAATTTAAAATTAACTGCTACAGAAAACTTGATTGCTAGCCGAATTGTCCAGGAAATTATTAATCGTCTAACTTTCTTAAATGATGTGGGGTTAAATTATATTACGCTTTCGCGAGGAGCTAAGACGCTTAGTGGAGGAGAATCTCAGCGTATCCGACTGGCTTCACAAATTGGTTCACAGTTAGTGGGTGTCCTTTATATTTTAGATGAACCATCCATTGGTTTACATGCCAGAGACAATGCTAAACTCCTAGAAACTTTAAAAAATTTAAAAAATTTAGGTAATACTGTAATTGCTATTGAGCATGATGAAGAAACGATGCGAGGGGCGGATTATTTGGTGGATATTGGCCCTGGAGCCGGAAAGCATGGAGGGGAAATTGTGGCGGCCGGTACGCCAGCGGAAGTGATGAAAAGTAAAAAATCAATTACTGCTCAATATTTAAATGGAACCAACAGAATCGAAATTCCTGCTACGCGTAGAAAAGCTTGGGGCAAAAAAAGTATTATCATAAAGGGTGCCCGAGAAAATAATTTAAAAAATATAAATGTAGAGTTTCCTTTAAATGCCCTCACTTGTGTGACGGGAGTTTCGGGTAGCGGTAAATCAACTTTAGTTAAAGATACTTTTTATAAAGCTTTGGCTAATCGACTACATAAGAATTTGGAAATCCCCGGCGCTCATCAGGAAATAATTGGGGTGCATAATATTGATAAAATTATTATGGTAGATCAAGCCCCAATTGGTCGCACGCCACGCTCTAATCCCGCTACTTACACAGGACTTTTCACTTTTATTCGTGATTTATTTGCAACCACCAAAGACGCCAAAGCTAGGGGGTATAGTCCGGGCAGATTTTCTTTTAATGTAAAAGGTGGCAGATGTGAAAATTGTCAGGGTGAAGGATTTTTGAAAATTGAAATGCAATTTATGCCAGATGTTTATCTGCCTTGTGATGTGTGCAAGGGTCGACGTTATAATCGAGAAACTTTGGAAGTGAAATATAAAGGAAAAAATATTTCGGAAGTGTTGGCGATGACAGTGAGTGAAGCTTTTGAATTTTTCCAAAATTTTACTATTATTTCTGATAAGTTGCGGGTCTTGGAAGAGGTGGGTCTGGGTTATATTGAATTGGGGCAAAGCGCTACTACTTTAAGCGGAGGAGAGGCTCAGCGAGTAAAGTTAGCGACAGAATTGTCTCGCCGATCAAGTGGGCACAATATTTATATTTTAGATGAGCCTACTACTGGCCTCCACTTTGAAGATATTAAAAAATTATTAGATATTTTAAACCGTTTAGTAGACGCTGGTAACACGGTAATTGTGATTGAACATAACTTAGATGTGATTAAATCTGCAGATTGGATTATTGATTTGGGTCCTGAGGGTGGAGAGGGTGGAGGAAAGGTTCTTGTGACGGGAACTCCAGAGGAAGTAGCGAAATGGCATAAAGAGAGTTATACAGGGAAATATCTGAGAGAAGTTTTAAAAAAATAGTATTTTTTAAAACTTTAGAATTTGATATTTGGCATTATTGGATGATGTGTTATTATTATATTAAATGAAAAAGCTTTACTTCTATCTATTTTTTACTTTGATTATGGGGGGATTTTTTTTATCTCCTGTTTTTGTTTGGGCAAGTGGCGTGTGTTATGTGGATGAAAAAGTCGACGAGGATGGCGATGGAAGTAGTGATAAGCCTTATGAGAAAATATCTGAAGCTACCAAAGAGGATTGTAGTGAAATTAAAGTAGCAGGAGGAAGCTATAAAGAAGATGTTACTTTAGGTAAATCAGTGAAACTAAGAGGGGCTAATAAAGATAGCGTGGTTATTGAGGGAAAAATTACTATGGCTGACGGCAGCGAAGTGAGCAAAGTGACAATTACGGCTGGTGGAGTGGAGGTAAATAAAGATGCGGATGCTGATATCGAAAATGTTAAAATTAAAAATGCCAATGTTGGAATAACTACTGTGGGTGGGGGTAAGCTGAGTACTGATGACGTGACAATTTCCGGCAACCGAAAAGGGATGTATATCCAATATGGAAAGACGGTAAAAATTGCTAATTGCAAAATTTATAGCAATAAAGAGGAGGGTTTGGATATTCGAGCGAATGTGAGCGGTTCGATTAATAACAATGAAATTTATAGTAACGGAGAGAGTGGGATTGAAGTTATCTTGGGAAAGAGTGAGTTAAGCATTGTAAACAACGAAATTAAAAAAAATGGAGCCAGCGGCATTGCGGCTCAGTTTTATAGTGATACGGATAAACTGGGAGAGGTGATAATAAAGAACAACGTTATTACTAGCAACAGTAATTTTGGTTTAGACTGTAAGGCTCCTAGTGGGGCAGATGGTCGCCCTAAAGGTTATTGGGCGGATTCTATGGATCTTACTTCCAATAAAGTAGTGGATAATAAAAAGAAAGATTTTTCTTCTGCCTGTAAGTTTGATGAGGATAAAATAGCGGACGCTACTAAAACCAAGGAAGAAAGAGCGGCGGAAAAATTAGCTCTAGAAGAAAAAGAAAAAAAGAATATCCTTTCTGTGGAGGAAAAACAGGAATTAGCAGAAATTAAGGTTCAGGAAGAGGTAGAAAATAAAACAGCTGAGATAGATCAAGCGGAACGAACTAATATTAAAAATATTTATACTCAAGTAGAGGTTTTAATT
>JBAQFQ010000018.1:0-26904 GCA_049287345.1 Candidatus Moraniibacteriota bacterium | reverse complement strand
GATGCAGGCAGTGTTTGCTTTATACGTAAAAGATGTTTTTGGTTTTAACGCCCAGACAACTGGATTAATTTTTACAGGCATGGGAATTTTCATGATTCTTAATCAAACTATTCTGCTGGATAGGTTTTGGTTGAAACGATTTAAGGAGCAAGATTTAGAAATCTGGTTATTTTTATTATTTGCTTTGGGTTATATTTTCTTAGGGGTGCCAATTTTATTTATATTTTTTCTAGGATTACTTATTAATATGATGGCCCGTTCAGTTTTGCGGATTGTGATTTCTAGCCAAGTGGCGGGAATTGCCGGGGCAGAGAAACGTGGTGAAATTATGGGAATAATGGCGTCTATCTTGGCTTTGTCTAATGTGGGCGGACCAATTTTGGCTGGAGCTTTGTATGAATTTAAAAATTTCATACCTTTTTTGGTAAGTGCGCTGATGCTACTTTTAGCTTTTGGGGTAATGAAGTTTTGTTGCAACCGAGCAAATCCTACTGTTTTTAATGAAGCTATTGCCAATGAATCCAGAGAAGCCTTATAATTAAAAAAGAGTTAACTAAATAATAATTTAAACTGTCGAAAATGACAGGCACAAAAATGAAAATATTAATTACGGGAGGTGCGGGGTTTATTGGTTCAAATTTAGCTAAAAAGTTAATGGATAGAGGAGACAAGGTGGTGATGATTGATAATTTTAATGATTATTATGATCCACAACTAAAGAAGGACAGAATAAAAAAATATCTTAAGGGTTATAATTTTAAATTATACAAAGGAGATATTCGCGATGTTAAATTATTAGAAAGGATTTTTAAAACCGAGAAATTGGACAAAGTGATGCATCTAGCCGCTTTAGCAGGGGTGCGTAATTCATTGCTTGATCCGATTGGTTATGAAGATGTGAATGTGCGTGGAACTTTAAACTTATTGGAGATGGCTCGTAAATATAAAATTAAAAATTTTGTCTATGCTTCTTCCTCTTCAGTTTATGGTAATAATACTAAGCAACCTTTTTCTGAGAGTGATAGTGTGGATACGCCAATTTCTCCTTACGCTGCCACTAAAAAAGCCACAGAATTGTTGGCCCATGTTTATAGTCATATTTATGGATTAAATACTACTGGTCTTCGTTACTTTACGGTATATGGACCTTGGGGGAGACCAGACATGGCTTTATTTCTTTTTGCGGATGGCATCACCAAAGGAAATCCAATTAAAGTTTTTAACCATGGCAAAATGAGTCGAAATTTTACTTACGTAGATGATATAGTGAGTGGGACTATGACAGTGATCGATGCTAATCTTAAATGTGAAGTAATGAATATTGGGGGAGATAAAGAGGAGACCCTGATGCGTTATATCGAAGTGCTAGAGGAAAGTTTGGGGAAAAAAGCCAAGAAAAAAATGTTAGCTATGCAACCAGGAGATGTGCCTGCCACCGTAGCGGATATTCGCAAACTAAAAAAATTAGGCTGGAAACCAACAACTCGAATTGAGGAAGGTATTAAAAACTTCGTTACTTGGTACAACGAATATTATAAAATTAAATAAATTGTTGAACTTGAAATAAAAAAATAGTTGGTATAGGATATAGTATAGTTATTTCAATCTCAACAATAATATAAACAAAAAAGGAGGAGGTATGTCTGAAACTTGGCTAGATTTTTTTTCAAAACCAAAGGAATCGGATGGCTTTTTGTGTTTGGCGGAAATCTTTGGTGATGAACATGAGGTCATGAATGTCTTATTAAGACTGATCTCATCAAGAAAAGTAGAATTGCGAAAGAATAATTTTTTGGCAGATGATTGCCAGGCATGTTTTAGGATATTTGCGATAGAAAAAATTGGAATAAATCGTAGCTTTTTGTTTTTTAAAATTTGTTGTGGTATGCGAGATGTGCTCACGATTGAGCAAATAAAGGCTCACCTGGCAGGTGAATTTATTATCAAAGAATGAATAGGTTGGGCAGCTAGTTTGAGCATAAACTAGCTGCCCCCTTTAATTATGAAAGGAGATTAAAAGGGTGATTTTGCAGGTTGATAAATTGCAGAAAAATGATTTAGAGGTTAAAATTAAAAAAATAGATAATTTAGTTAATTTAAAATTTTTATGAAAAAAACAAAAAGCCGAGATATCGAAAAAGTTTATAGCAAAAAAGAATTTATCCAGAAGCTGCGACGCTTGGCGGATGCGCTGGAGAAAGATAAGAAATTTATTATCCAAGTGGCGGGAGAGAAAATTTATGTACCCAAGGAAGCCGTAATTAATATCGAACATGAAAAAGGGAAAAGTGAGGAGGAATTAGAATTTCAAATTAAATGGAAGAATAATTTAATAAATTAATCCCAGTTAAATAATCCGGATTACCGTAATTTAACGGTTTACCCCGTTAAATTAAAGTAGCCTTTTCTATTTAATGGGGGACAAGAAAAATATGGAAAAAATAAAAGTCGAACAGCATGGTTTCACGGCCTTTTCCTGGTTTGCTGGTTGGTTATTTACAATTGGTTTTTTGGAGTTGCCGTTTTTTTGGAAAGGAATTCTAGCTATGATTTTATGGCCTTATTATATGGGAGTGGCGATTAATGCGATGATGCAAAATTAGTAAAAAATAAATCTTTTAATATTCTTTTTATGAAAAAAATAATTTATATTGGGGGGATAATTTTGGGAATTCTTTTGATCGGGGGTTTGGTTTATTGGAAAATTAAAGATGGGGTGCAAAAGGTGGAGGTGAAAAAAGAAAAATATAAAATCAATATAAAAGATCCTATTAAGGGGATGGCTTCAAAAGAAAAAGATGCTACTTTGGGAGATTTAGAAAGAGATAAAGTAATGGTGACGGTAAACAAGGGTGCGTTTGAAGAAGAAAAAGAAATATTAATTGTAACACCAAAAGACATCCCTGAGGCAGAAACGGATTCTCAGTTGATTAATTCGCCGATTGAGATTGCTGCTGGCGAAAAGCCCGTGAGGTTAAATGAAAAAACAGAGGTGAGTTTTAAATTTGATTTAGGTGCTTTGCCGGCAGGTACGCAAGCTCATCAGTTGCAAGTAGCCTATTACAACGGAGAAAGATGGGATTATCTCAAACCTTTGAATGTGGATATGGAAAAGGGTGTAATGACTTTTGAGACTTATCATTTTAGCTGGTACGCTCCTAAAGTATCAGATGAGACTAAAATTACAGAAAAATGGATTCATTCTCAAGCTTTGGATAACGTAATTCGCGGTGGAGTTAACGATGCCTCAGCGCAGGTAACGGATCAAATTATCGGTATGACCTTAGGGAAGCTGGGTATCACCAATGAAGAAACTCAAAAGCAGATTATGGAAAAAGTGGCGGGAGCAGAAAAATACAAAGAAATTGTAGATTTATATAAGAGTGGTGACACGGTGGGAGCTAGTCAAAAAATTGCAATATTGGCTGGAGAAAAAATTGCCGAAACCGTGCCAGATTCTGTTTGGAAGGGCACCTTGGAAAAAGTGACTGGTGGTGCAGATGATATCGCCAAGGTTAGTCAGGCGGCTGGATATGCAGCTGAAGGAAGATATAAAGATGCAGCTAAAATTATTGGTGAGGAAATCGCTGATAAATTTTTAATTACAACAGCCGGAAAAATTGCCGTAGAAGCGATCAATGGACAAATCGATAGCTGGAAAAATGAGGAAGTGGATGCGGCTTACGGCGCCTATAAAAATGGAGCCAATGGAAAATTTTGGGGTTATAGTGTGGACAAGGGTGATTTTAATGCTGTTTGGGATCAGATGCGAGGAGTTCGAAGGCAATTAGAGATAGAGGCAATTAGAAAAGAAAATGATGCCAGGCAAGAGGCGGGAATGCCGGAGCTAAGCGAAAGGGAAATGGATATGCTCAGGGGTAGGGTAAAAATTGCTTATCAAAGACAATTTGCCGAGCGTGATAAAAAAGAAGAAGCTATTAAAAAAGAAGAAGATAAGATGAAACAGATTTTTGCCGCCTTTAAAAAAGCTAATATATTAGATGATACCCTGGGTCCCAATGGGCTAGATAAGGGTTTGGGTTTTGAAGGGAAGATGGAGGTGCTCAACCATTTTGCTAAAAAAATTATGCAAGACACTAATCGGCCAGAAGTTTCTGATAAAGAGGGCTTGGTGATGGAAACTAAAATTTCTGCCACAGATATTGCTATGGGCGCAAGGATTTATTTTTCATTACCTGATGGGAAAAAGAAATATGAGGAATATATTAAAGAAAGATTTGGCGTGGCGCTGTACCCACCTCTTAAAGATTTAACTGGTACTTGGGATGGATCCATCACTATTACCGATATCATTGTGTCTGATGAGTATAAAGCCAAAGATCAAGCGGGTAACGGCGAAGAAGGTTGTGATTTGGTAAAGCTGGAAGAGTTAAAAGGAAAAGCTAATCCATTGAAATTTGAACTTAAGCCAAATAGCGAAAACGGGGGTATGTTCGTGCCAGTGGGGGATAGTGATGCCAAGGCGATGCCGTTTACTTATAATAATGGAGAAATTGAAATTCCTTTGTATGAAGAGGGTGCCACAGGAAAGATGACTTTTAAAGCAGAAAAAACAGAAAATGGTGGATTTAAAATGAGTGGGGGAATGAATATTGATTATGCTGGTGGACAAATTAAAATCAAGGGGACTACCAGTGCACAAAAATAAACTATGTATCCAGAATTATTTTCAATTCATTTCACCAATTTTATTTGGATAATGAAAGCCTATTCTTTTTTCTATAGCCTAGCAATATTTGTTGTGGTGGTGGGAACTTTTTGGTTAGCTAAAAAAAGAGGGTTTGAAAAAAAATCGTTATATATTTTTCTTTCTAGCGTGGTGGTTGGTGGTTTTGTAGGAGCGAGAATTTTACATTGGTGGACTAATCGACAAGCCTATGCCCTAGGAAAGTATAATTTATTTTCTCTGGATATGGAGGGTTTTGCTATTTCGGGTGGAATTATGTGTGCTATTATTATCGGATATGGGGTGTGCAAAAAATTAAAAATAGATTTTTGGAAATTGGGTGACACGAGTGTAATTTTTTTGGGAGTAGGGATTGCTTTGGCGAGATTGGGTTGTTTTTTAAATGGCTGTTGTTTTGGTAAGCTGACTAAACTACCCTGGGGAGTAAATTTTCCAGCGCTGAGCCCAGCTCATCAATATCAGCTTTCGCATGGCGCGGGAAGCTTTTTTGGGACAAATGCAGTTCATCCGACACAACTTTATGAAGCATTGGCAGCTATCTTAGGAAGTCTCATGGCGATTTATTTTATCCGAAAAAAAGTTACTCCAGGCATAGCCATTTTATCGTTTGGTTTATGGTTTTCTTTTTTTCGTTTGCTCAATATGCAACTGCGTGTGATACCTAGTACTTATGATGCTCCTGAATTTTTCTACCCAATTTTTTATCTGAGTGTTATGATATTATGTAGCGGGATGATTTGGAAAAAAATAAATAATAAAATTTAAACACCGAAATATAAAAATATGTTATTTGGAGAAATGCCTCAGGGTCAAGATAAAGTAATTCAACACAATGATGAGAACGCAGAGTTTAATCATCTAGTGAGTGAGCGGTGCAATAATAATGCCTGCACTATTATAAATGAGGATAAATTCATCCATGAGTTATTGTTGGATCTCAAAAGTCATGACGAAAGGACTTTTTTGCACTCTTTAGAAGTGGGAAATATGACCGCTTTTTTGATTGATAACTTAAAGGAGAAATTTACCGAAAAGGAAAAAAGAATTTTGATGAGCTCGGCTTTACTGCATGATTATGGAAAAACTTCTATTAGTCCAGATATTCTCAATAAAAAAGAAATTCTTACCCCAGAAGAGAAGTTGGAAATAGAAAAGCATCCGATGGAAGGTTTTTATGCTTTAAAAGAGTGGAATATTGATGTCGCCAAGGTGGCAGTATCGCATCATGAGCACCAAGAGCATACTTATCCGCGCAAAGGAAACTTGCCAGATATCTTGGAAAAGAGGACTGGCAGCAAAGAAACTAATCGGTTGTCTAGAATTTTGGCGATAGTGGATTCTTTTCAGGCGATGATTGATCCGACGCGTCCGACAAGTATGCGTAATCCTAAAACAATTGATCAGACGATTGCTGAATTAAATAAAAAATTTATCTTAAGCGAGGATAAAGAGATTATTTTTTTGTTAGAAAATTATTATTATGAAAAAGAAGCTAATAAAAAAGGACGCTCTCATTAAAATTGATAGCGGGTATTAAAAAAGATAATAAAAAAATTTAAAAATAACCCCCTCTTTAATTCTCCCCCTTAATTATAAGGGGGAGAGGGGATAAAAATATGGAGGAAGAAATCTTGAGAAAAATAGAGGATCAAAACAAGAAAATTGATGCGATTTGGGTGAGTGTAGAAAAGACTAGAAAATATTTTTTAACTACACTTATTATTTCAGTGGTGATGACACTTTTGCCACTAATCGGTCTTTTGATTGTCGTGCCAATGGTTTTGGGAACTATTTCAAAATCTATGGAAGGACTCTTGTAGGGCGTTGAAATTGTTGTAAATGTTAAAAATGTTCTAAATGTTGTATATGGTCATAAAATAGACTAAAAACAGTTAGAACATTTTTAACGTTTAGAACAAATGGAACATTTATGGAGAGATGCTAGAGTGGTTGAATAGGACGCTCTCGAAAAGCGTTGTGCGAGAAATCGTACCGGGAGTTCGAATCTCCCTCTCTCCTCCGTTAACAATATAAATTATGACATTTGAATTTAAAAAACATTCTACGTTATACAGCAAAAGATTTGAAGTTATGAAAAATAGAATATCAGATCTGTGCCCGAATAAACTCATGATAGAACATATCGGAAGTACAGCAATAATAGGATTAGGGGGCAAGGGAATAATTGATATATCTATTGGTATAAAAAAATGGAGCGAAGCTGAAGAAGTTTTAAAAGCATTAAGAAAGTTGGGCTTTAAACATTTTCATGATATAGAAAACCATAGTATCTTTGTTAGCACCAAGGCTCATTGTGAAGAAAATGATTTCCATGTGCATATTGGTAGAATTAATACAAAGAGATATAAAAAAACCTTAGACTTTCGAGATATTCTTAGGAAGAATCCAAGATTAGCCAGGGCATATTCGAAAATAAAAAAAGAAGCTTTTCAAAAAAGCCGAGAAAATAGAAAGCTATATAAAAGAATAAAAAATGATTGGTTTATGTCCTTGGATGGTAGAAAATTTTAAATTTGCTAAACCCTTAAAATTTGGGTAAAATTAAGGGGTAATAATAAATTGTGATAATTTATGAAATCTTTTGTTTTGAAAAAGAGACTCCTAGCTATCTTGGTGACTATTTTAATTTTAGCCGGAGCTTTGCGTTTCTATAATTTAGGGGAAAAATCTTTTTCAGCCGATGAATTTTTGGGGGTAAATGCTGCCTATGGATATCTGCAGACAGGGGAGTGGCGCAGGTGGGATTTTAATTTGGAGAAACCTTTGGAGGATAATGCTTACTTTAAGACTTTTTTTGATTTTGATATTTGGGGCGATGGCGAAAAAACTTATACCCGAGCTTGGATTTATAATTGGCAAGTAGCGCAGTCGCTTAGATTTTTACCAGATAGCCAGCAATGGTCTTATCGAGTGATAAGTGTTTTGTGGGGGATATTTTCCGTCTTGATAGTTTATTATATAGCTTTTAAATTTACCAAAAATAGAGTAATCGGAATTATTGCGGCTTTACTTATGGCGCTAAGCATCGATGGCATCGAATTTTCAAGGAAAATGAGAATGTACGCGATGTTTATGCCAGTTTTTTTGATTTTTAGTTATGTGGCCTTTAATTTTTTTGAATCCAAAATCAAGAGTCGCTGGGCGGCAATTAATCAACTAAACGCAAAAACTAAATTTAATTTTATCTTTTTTATCCCAGTTGTCTTACTGGGCTTGTTGAGCGTGCATTTGCATTTGCTGGCAGCCAATTTTGTCTTTATTGCTTGGATCTATTTTTTAGTTATGGGAATATTGGATTATCGAAAAACTAAAAATATAAAAAATCATTATCTACTCTATTTTTTATTGGCGACAATTTTGGGGATACTTTTGAACTTAAAGAGTAATGCGCTGACAAGCTCTCTGAGTTGGGAAAATCATTTTGCCTATTTCGGTAAATCCTTTGCTGACTACGCCAATGTTTTTGTAGCGATTGGTTTATTGATTGGCGGGGCATATTATCTGATAAAAAATAAAACCAAAGAGGGTATCTTTTTGGTGGTTAATTATTTGGTTATTTTTTTGGGAGCAATTTTTCTTTGGAACAGAAACACTGGTGAGCAATATATTTTTTTCGCCAAACCTTTTCAGATAATTTTAATAGCTAGTGGTATTTGGATGGTAGCGGATTTTTTGAGAAATAATTTAAAAAAATATGGACAGCTGACTTATCGTGTAGTGATAATTTTTCTCTTGGTAGCCTTGGTTAATTGGAGTTATTTTTGGGAAAACGAAAACACTTATGTGCAAACCTCTGATTCACCTAATCCAAATTATGAAAGTGTTTTTGAATTTGTTGTGAGCAAAAAGAGTCCGACAGATGTACTGGTAACTAGAAATTTTAGAAATTTTTATTGGCAGGGTGCTAAATTTAAAGTCATTTCTTTGGGTGGTGAACGAGCCGAAGATGAAACAAAGAAAATAGATTTAGAAAAATTAACCCAAATATTAGAGCAAAATGAGAGTGGTTGGATAGTTTATTCAGAAAATGACGATGTCTTTTTCTCCAAAGAAGCCCAAGATTACATAGCGAAAAATTTAGAAAAAATAAATAATCTAAAAGTAAGAGGTCCAATCAATGTCTATTATTGGAATAACTCAAAAATTATTAATCGCAACTAACCGGTTTAAAAAAATAAAATGAAGAAAAAAAAGAAAAAAAGAAGAAAAGGGGGTCTTTCTTTGCTCCCTAAAATAGATTTTTTAAAGAGTAAATATTTTTGGATATTTTTGGGAATTTTTGCATTGGGCGTTTTTTTGCGGAGTTATAATTTTGTGCCTTGGATTCACTTGGAGCTTGATCAGGCTCGGGATGCGACTTTGATTGATGAGTCACTGTCTGGCGGGGCGATGAATTTGCCGCTTTTGGGGCCGCGTGCTGCGGGGAGTTTTTTGCGCTTAGGGCCAATTTCTTATTACATTGATTATCTGTTTTCACTACCATTGAATAATGCGGTGATTGGTTCAGCTTTGGCGACTTTGTTTTTTTCTGTTTTGTCGATGATTGCCTTTTATTTTTTCTTAAGGCGATATTTTTCAAAAACTTTGTCATTAGCGGTGGGTTCGATATTTGCAACCTCTTTATTTGTAATTACTTATTCGCGATTTGCTTGGAATCCTAATTTATTACCATTTTTTATCATATTATTCTTTTTGGCTTTGCTAAGGGCGGTAGACGAGGAAAATGAAAAAAATCCCGGTATGTGGCTGATGCTGAGTGCGGTGATGTTTGGTGTTTTATCTCAATTGCATTTTTTAGCGATGATCGTCATATTTATTGCGGCGGTTACTTTTTTAGTTATTAAACGTCCTAGAATTAAATTAGTTTTTTGGATAAGCAGTGTTTTAATTGTTTTATTTTTAAACTTGCCACTGGTAATTAACGATCTAAAAAGTGGGGGCGATAATATTAAACAACTAACCTTAACTGTCGAGGAAAAATCCGAAGGTAAAGCTAGCTATGATTTAGCGGAAAAAATTATAAAAAATTATACAGAAAATACACTGGGATTTTGGACAATTGTGACTGGTTCTCAAGATGCTCAATTACCGAGAATTGCCCTTGAATTAAAAACTTCAAAAATAGAAATAGATTGCACTGCCACTTGTAAGAAAAACTTTTCGCAGGGCGTCATGGCTTTGGTGTTTTTTACGCTGGGAATAATTATTCTGATGGTAGAATCTATTTTAGAAAAAGAACCCATCAAGAGAGATTTTCTCTGGCTTAATCTGGTATTGTTTTTAGTTTCTTTTGGAATCTTTACTCCTCTGGCGTATGATTTATCTCCAAGATTTTTCTTAATTATTATTCCGCTGCCTTTTATTTTTTGGGGATTAATTTTTTATGAATTAAAGCGATTGATAAAAATAAACAATTTGATTTGGGCAGGGGCGATTATTTTTGCGGCTTTTAATATTTATTTTACAGTGGAGTTTTTTGGACAACTAGCCAAGGCTAAAAGTGAACAAATTGAAATTGGCTCAGACAAGATCTTGCGACAAAAAACCAGGGTTACCCTGGAGCAGCAACAAGCAATTGTTGATTACATTGAAAAAGTTTATAAGCAAAATAATTACGCGGTGCTTTATCATAGTCAAAGTGAGCTGCATCGGGCCTTTGCTTATCTTTTGGACAAGCGCCAGATTCCTCGCGATGGAATTAGCATGGGAGATACTCACACTACCTGTCGGAAGGGAAATTACTTTTTGATTATTCGCAGTCAATCAGATAGAGCTGGCTTTGCTGAGTACTTTACTCGATTTACAATTTTAGAAGAAAAAAACTTTGGCACTTTAACTCTCTATCATTTGTCGCCAAAGGCAGAAATTATCAATTGTGAAATTCCTAACCAGGCAAAATTTAGAACTTATAAGGATGAGGGCGGAGCTGTGGCCAAGCGTTATACCTGGAAGGAAATATTTAATTTGAAATAATTTTAAAACGACTTAAGTAATTCGAATACTAAAATGAGAATATTATTTTTTAATTATGAATATCCACCATTGGGAGGTGGGGCGGGTTATGCAAATTCCTATATTTTAAAGGAATTCGCTAAGCTAGAAAATTTAGAGGTGGATTTGATTACCTCGGCCGTAGATAATCAATATTCGGTGGAAAAAATTTCAGAAAATATTACGGTGCATAGGGTACCCATTGGTGGAAAGCAGGGAAATTTGCATTTTCAATCGCAAAAAGATTTAATTGTTTATGCGCTCAAGGCTCTTTGGCTGGCTCGTAAGCTCACTAAATTGCATCACTATGATTTGAGTCATTCTTTCTTTGCTGTTCCTTGTGGGGCGATTTCCCTGTGGTTAAAGATAACTAAAAAAATTCCCTATATTATTTCCTTGCGAGGCTCAGACGTGCCTGGTTACAGTGATAGATTTAAATTGATTTATTTCTTTTTAACCCCGTTGATAAAAGTTATTTGGCGAAAATCTGCGAGCGTGGTAGCCAATAGTGTGGGCCTAAAGGAACTTGCTCAAAAGACCGACAAAAATCAAAAGGTTGCGGTTATTGCCAACGGTATTGATATAGTTAACTTTCGTCCTGAGCATTCTTTACAAAAAGATAAGCCCTTTATTATTACTTTGGGTGGCACACGGATCACAGAGCGTAAGGGGATAAATTATTTAGTCGAAGCTTTGAGCAAGCTACACTTAAAATATCCAAACATTTTTTTAAAGTTAGTAGGTGAAGGTAACGAAAAAGAAAATTTAGAAAAATTAATTAAGGATTTAAAATTAGAAAATTTTGTGGAGTTTGTGGGAATGGTCTCGCGAGAAAAAATAGCCTTTTATTATCAGGAAGCTAGTCTATTTGTGCTACCTTCGTTAAATGAGGGGATGAGTAATGCTATGCTAGAAGCCTTAGCCTCAGGACTGCCAATTCTAGCGACCAAGACTGGTGGAACAACCGAATTAGTCACAGATGGCGAAAACGGATTTATTATAAAAATGAAGGACGCTGATGATTTGGCGCAAAAGATAGAATTTTTAATAAGCGATAATGATTTGCGACAAAAAATGGGCTTAGCTAGTCGCGAAAAAGCCCAAAAAATGAGTTGGGCAAACGTGGCTCAGGAATACTATAATTTATATCAAAGCGTTGGCGCTAAAAAATAATAACTGCATGGATTACAAAAAATTATTAAAATTTGTTTTGAAACTCATAGTGAGTCTGTTTTTTGTTTGGTGGATTATTTTTCAGGTAAACTGGAATGAGGTTTTGGTATATCTAAAAAAGATAACGGTCCTGGAGGTGGCGCTGTACGTGGCGCTGTATTTGGGGGGTATGTTTTTTTCCGCTTATAAATGGCAGTTTCTAGCCCGATTAAGAGGAGTGAGTCTGCCACTAGGTGAGTTTTTCAAGACATATTTTACCGCCACTTTTATAAATAATTTTATGCCATCTTTTGTGGGTGGTGATAGTTTTAAAATTTATCATATCGGAAAATTATCCAATAAATTTAAAGCAGTCACTTCTAGTGTAATAATGGACAGGCTCACTGGCTTAATTGGAGGGATGATGTTGGTAATAATTTTTGCTGTTTTAAATTTTAGGGTAGTTTTAGAAAATAAAATATTATTAACGCTCAGTGGATTGACTGTTGCTGGTCTTTTGGGAGTGTTTTTATTCTTGGGAATTTATCGACAGAGAGAATTTAATAGTCCTTTTGGAAAATTAAATCTTTTCTTAAATAAACTTATCCAAGAGTTAGGGCATTATAATGGAGAAAAGAAGCACATAGGGAAGGTGCTGGGATTTTCTTTTTTGTTTAATTTGTTTGGGCTAGCCGGAGCCAACGGAGTTCTTTTTTGGGCACTAGATATCCAAATCGGAATTTTAAATTACCTCTCGGTGATATTTTTGGCTAGTGTGGTTTCCTCAATTCCAATCAGTATCAATAATATCGGCGTTAAAGAATGGGCCTATATCACCTTTTTTGGTATTTTTGGCCTAGGTGCGCCTGCCGTTATCAGTGTAGCAATTATCAGTCGTACAATTCAAATGCTCTTGAGCTTTTTGGCAATCCCTATTTATTTAAAAGAAAAAAAACTTTAACTATTTAATTGAATAAGCTATAATGAAGGGGTAAATTTTGGTGTTAATATATTAGATTATGAATGAGAAAAAAACAATTTTAACTGGCGATAGACCAACGGGCAAATTACACTTGGGACATTACGTGGGGTCATTGGAAAATAGATTAAAGATGCAGCACGAGTGCAATCAATTTATCATGATTGCGGATATGCAAGCTCTGACTGATAACGCGGATAATCCACAAAAAGTGAGAGATAATATTTTAGAATTAGCGCTAGACTATATCTCTATCGGATTAGATCCATCAGTAAATACTATTTTTATTCAATCTTCAGTGCCAGAAATTTCGGATTTAACTATGTTTTATTTAAATTTAGTGACCGTGGCGAGATTGCAGAGAAACCCTACGGTAAAAACTGAAATTGCTCAAAAAGGTTTTGAAAAAAGTTTACCTGCGGGGTTTTTGATTTATCCAGTGAGCCAAGCGGCGGATATTACGGCTTTTAAAGCTCAATTGGTGCCTGTAGGAGAGGATCAACTGCCGATGCTAGAGCAAACTAATGAAATCGTGCGTAAATTTAATCATACCTATAAAACAGATGTTTTGGTGGAATGTGAAGCGGTGCTTTCTGAAACTAAACGTTTAATGGGCATAGATGGGAATGCTAAAATGGGCAAATCTCTCAATAACGCAATTTATCTTTCCGATACAGCTGAGGACGTCGCAAAAAAAGTGATGAGCATGATGACTGATCCGAATCATTTAAGAATTGAGGACCCAGGAAAAGTAGAGGGCAATCCAGTTTTTGAATATTTAACAGTTTTTGATAATGATAAAGAAGGCTTAATGGATTTAAAAAATCGTTATCAACAAGGTGGAGTGGGTGATGTAGAAGTGAAAAAAAGATTGATCGCTGTTTTGGAAAATTTCTTAGCTCCAATTCGAGAAAAAAGAGCCCAGGCAGCTAAAAATCCTCAAGCCGTCATGCAAATGCTAGAAGAGGGTGGTAAAAAAGCTCGCGGAGTTGCTAGTCAAACATTAAAAGAGGTAAAGGAGGCAATGAATATAAATTATTTTTAATAGTTAGAATTTTATGGATAGATCAAATCTAGTATTTCTAGACACCGAAACGACGGGTATCGGGGCGGAAGATAAAATTTGCCAAGTGGCTTATAAATTTAAAGGAGTTGAATATAACGCTTTATTTAAACCAGAAATTCCTATCAGTGTCGAGGCGATGTCCGTGGCGCATATTACCAATAGGATGGTAGCTGATAAGGAAAGTTTTGTAGGATCGGCAATGCACACTGATTTGCAGACAATATTTAAGGAGGATAACATCCTAGTGGCCCATAACGCTCAATTTGACGCGCAAATGCTCGCTAAGGAGGGTATAAATATTGAAAAAAAGATTGATACCTTTAAAATTGCTCACAACCTAGATGCCGAGGGTGTGATTCCTAGATATAATTTGCAATATTTGCGATATTATTTAGATTTTGAAATAACTGATGCCCCAGCCCATGACGCCCTGGGAGATATCCGCGTCCTGGAGGTTATTTTTGATTATTATTTTCAGGAATTTTTAAAAGTAGAAGATGATGAAAATAAGGTTATTGAAAAAATGCTTTTAATTTCCTCCTTGCCAGTATTGATGAAAAAATTCAATTTCGGTAAATATAATGGTGAAAAGGTGAATGAAGTAGCCCAGAAGGATAGTGGCTATTTAAAATGGTTATTGGGAGAAAAAGTTAAGTCTCGAGAAAAAGGAGAGGAAAATGATAGTGATTGGATTTATACTTTGGAATATTATTTGCGAGGCAAAGCCACACTTTTTTAAGAATTAATTTAATTAACTGGAGCTTTTTAAAAAACTCCAAAATAATAATTTAAAAATATATGCAAGTAAAAGATATAATGGTCACTGAGGTTATCTATGTCGAGCCAGAGACTGAAGTTAGTGAAGTGGCGAGGCTTTTAACAGAAAAAAGAATTCATGGTGTGCCGGTAGTAGACAAGGATAAAAAAATAATTGGCATCGTGACCGAGACAAATTTTTTCGCTCAAGTGGATGGAGATTTGTATTTATCTAAATTTGTAAAAAATATTAAAGAGAATAAATTGCCCGATGTCGAGCATTTAAATAGTGAGGAGCTAATTACCGCTAAAACTACCGTGGACTCAATTATGACCAAACACTGCATTAGTGTGACTCCCGAGACTCCTATTGATGAACTCTTTGAAATATTCAGAAAAAGAGGCTTTTATACTATCCCCGTGGCAGATGAGGAAGATCATCTATTGGGCGTAGTAACCTTGGCGGATGTGATTGCGATGAGTGCTAAGAAATAAAGGATTCTACTGGACTTAAAGCTCAAGCGCTGATAGTAAATAAAACTTTAATCTACCTACGCCAAGGCTTCGGTAGACGAGCTCGTTTTAAGTAAATCCTCCGCAGTTTGGTGAAAGTAGGGTCCAGGGCAAGACCCTGGGGTTAATTACCTTTTAATCATTAGGGGTCTTATTTATGCATAAGTCTCAAATATTCCTAGGCTTAATGTTGGGATTTTTGCTAGGAATTTTTTGGACTTCTTTTTGGTCTTTTAACTTACTTTTCTTTTGGTTAGTTTCTGTAATGGCAATTGGATTAATTGTCGTGGCTTATAAAAAAAAGATTCTTTTATTTATTGGCCTGGTGGCGATTATGTTTGCCTTGGGGCAATTACGCACCTTTGTTGCTATAAGTAAACTTGATAAATTAAGCTCGGAAATTAAACCTATCGCCACTACAACAGTAATTAGTGCAGAGCCAGAAAAAAAAGAATTTTATCAAAATTTAATAGTAGAGATTCCGGCCCATGAGTTTCTGCTTAATAATCCCAGTCAAGATACTTTTAAGATATTAATTCGTACAGATCTTTATCGTGATTTTAGTTGCGGAGAAAAGATAAAATTAAAGTGCCAAGCTGAAATTGTTAAAAATGTTTCTGATCAATTTGACTACCGCATGTATTTAGCCAAGGATAAAATATATTATACTTGCCCCAAAGCGCAAATTGAGAAAACGGGAAGTAGCGAAAAAGGTTTCTTGACATCAATTTTAAAAGTGAGAACTGCGCTAGAAGCTAAAATAAACAAGATAATCCCAGAGCCCCAAGCATCTTTAGCTAACGGAGTGCTTTTTGGTGGCGGTAATCGATTGAGTAAAGAATTGCAAAATACTTTTTCTCAGACGGGCATGACGCACATTGTCGCAGTTTCCGGTTATAACGTTACTATTATTGCTGAGTACTTGATGCTAATAGGCATTTTTTTTGGCCTTTGGCGTACGCAATCTTTTTATTTTGCCGTATTGGGGATTTTTATTTTTATTGCGATGATTGGTTTTCCTAGCTCGGCGTTGCGAGCGGGACTGATGGGCGGACTAATTTTGTGGGCTATAAAAAATGGACGCTTGGCCAATTTGGATAACGCCGTCTTATTGGCCGCTACAATTATGCTGGCTATTAATCCCTTGCTTTTAAGGTGGGACATTGGTTTTCAACTTTCATTTTTAGCTACGGTGGGTTTAATTAAACTAGCTCCTTTTTGGGATAAATATTTTTTAAAGAAATATAAAACTTTGGGAATTTTAGATATAATTTTGATGACGATTAGTGCTCAACTATTTGTTTTGCCGATTATATTGTATAATTTCCATAATCTCGCTTTGATTTCAATTTTAGCTAATCTTTTGATTTTGCCGGTGGTACCGTTAACGATGTTATTTGTTTTTTTGACTGCCATTGGGGGTTTCATCAGCCCGCCGCTTTCGATGATTTTTGGTTGGTTGGCCTATACATTGCTTAAATATGAAATTGAGGTAATTAGTTTTTTAGCTGGATTGAAGTGGGCGAGTCTGGAGATAGCCGTTTTTAATTGGTGGGGCGTCGTAATTTGGTATTTTTTATTGCTGGGCTTGGTTTATCAAATAAATAAAATAAATAATAAGGATAATGATTTTAAATAAAAAAACAATCTATTTTAGCCTTTTGACTTTGTTGGCTATCAGTTTAATTTTAGGAATTATAATTTTAGCTTTAAAGAAAAATGATCAACTAACGGTATCCTTTTTAAATGTCGGGCAGGGCGATGCTATTTTGATTGCCAATGGTAATCAGCAAGTTTTAATTGATGCTGGTAGAAATGGCAAGATAGTTTTGGAAAAATTGGGGCAAGTGATGCCTTTTTGGGATAGAAAAATTGAAGCGTTAATTATTACTCATCCAGATGCGGATCATTATGGCGGTGTAGCGGAGATAGTGGACTCTTACAAAATAGAAAATATTATCAAAACTACCGCTACCAATAATTCCGGAGAATGGATGAATCTAATGGAAAAAATTAAAAACAGGCAGATCAATAATTTAACCGCCAGCTGGGGGAGCACCTTAGTTTTTCCCGCTGGTGCCAAACTCCAGATTATCTATCCTTTTACTAATGTCTCCCCAGAACTTAAAGATAAAAATGATACCAGTGTGGTGACAAAATTAGTTTTTGGTGAAAATGAATTTATTTTTACTGGTGATTTGTCAGAGGACGGAGAAAAAGATTTGTTAAATAGTGACTTGGATCTACAAGCAGATTTTTTAAAGATAGGTCACCATGGTTCAAAATCATCTAGTAGCGCTGAATTTTTAAATAAAGTTAAACCGCAAGACGCGATTATCTCGGTGGGAAAAAGTAATAGTTATGGCCATCCGCACAAAGAAGTAACCGATGATTTAAAAAATCGATTGATAAGAATCTGGCGGACAGATCAAGATGGAAATGTCAGCTATAATTGTAAAAATATTCAAAGTATTTGTCAGCCAATGGGTCAATAACCCTTTAAATACAAGGAAATATGCCTGTGGATAACTTTTAATATTTTTCTTGCGTCTGAATTTTGAGAGGAGTATAATATATGTATGAAAAGTCAAAAACAAAAACCAGTTAAAAAATAAAAAGGAGGAGAGTCTTTTTGTTTTTGTAAAAAAAGGATTAGTTCCTTGAAAAAATGCGCAAAACTACTTTAGTGGGGTTTTGTTTTTTCGTTTTTATAACCTTATTCTGTTTGGAGGTAGGTTATGGAAAATATTCAAATGGATAAATTTACTGCTATGGATATATTATCACTTTCTCCTGCTTTCTTTGCTCATCATTCTCGAGAGGAAAGAGAAGTTCTGGCTGAGAATTATGCTCAGGAATGGTTAGAAATTGATGCAGAAAATATTAAAAAAAGACAAATCAATAAAATGAACTAAAGGAGAATAAAAGTGAAGTGTATCATAAAAATCCCCAGAGCAGCAAGCCGTTGGCAAATAAAGATGAAGTTAACATTACTTCACTTTGCCAACGGCTCTTTTTCTTGCTTTTTTAGAAAAAGCATGCGATATTAAAAACGACTTTTAGGGAAAGTTGTTTTTTATTTTTATCAACATTGAGACACAGGAGAGAGCATGGAAAATATAATTTTTTTCTGGAATTGGTATAAGCCTATCGCTGGTTGGGTGGGTGGAATTATCTTCACTCTTCTTTGGATAATCTGCTTGAATATTTACGTTAGATATTTAACCAAAAAAGCCAGATGTCCGAAATGTCAAAAGTTGGATTTTGGTTTAGCACTGGGTTTTTCTTATAGGTGCCGCCATTGTAACTGGTGAGAAATTACTGACCCTAAATAATGTAAAAAGGAGACTGCCATGAAAAAAATAATTAATTGCTTTTTAGCAACAGGTAAGGTGGTTGTCGCGTTAATCTTTTTGATATTATTTGGTACAGTGTATTTCTTTCTAACTATGTTTTCCTCGGTTAACTGTCCCCATTGCAAAACCGGCGCATTCATAAATGATGAATGCCAATGCACAGAGTGCGGATGGAGTCCCAATCCCCAATGGGATTGAGGCGGAGTTGGGGGAGTCTCGAGTGGATAAATTTACTCGAGATTCTTTTTATTTTGTCTGGCCTCTTGATTATTTTTTAAAAAATTGGTAGATTAGGTGGTGTATGTACTTGAGCAGTGCATATCTATTTTTTTTATCAAAAATGGCCCTATCGTCTAGAGGCTAGGACGTATCCCTCTCACGGATAAAACTGGGGTTCAATTCCCCATAGGGTCACCGGAATTGAAGGGCGTAATAAAAAGCAATTGGCTTTGCTTTTTATAAGCCCAGGCTTGCATCGAGGAATGAGTCCTGTGCTCACCAGAGCACGACGAATGAAGATGAGAAGAATTTCCCATAGGATAAGAACACCGGAATTGGAATGGTAGATTTAAAAAACGATCAATAGGAAATTAGTTAATTTGAGGGGTGAATCAAATTGTACTAATATTATTTAAATATAATCTAAATTTAGTTAATCACTTTTTCTTAAAATGATTTAAACAATCAAGCTAGGGAAAATAAAAAAAACAAATGAAATTAATTACCAAAGATGGACTAAGAAAACTTGATGAAGAATTAACTGATAGACAAACTAGAATTCGTCAAGAAATTGCAAGATCAATTAAAGAAGCTAAGGAGCAAGGAGACTTAAGTGAGAATGCTGAGTACAGCGAGGCCAAAAGACAACAAGCGGAAAATGAATCAAAAATTGCCGTCTTGGAATCATTGATAAAAAATTCTCAATTAGTAGATGATAGTGCTTCAACTGATGGTTTTGTGAAAATTGGATCTGACGTGGGAGTTAAATTTAATAATAAAGAAGTAACTTTTCATATTGTGGGCGCTAGTGAGGCTGACCCAAGTAATTATCGGATTTCCAATGAATCTCCACTAGGAAAAGCCTTGATCGGCAAGAAAGTGGGCGATGTTACCAAGGTAGAGACCCCTTCAGGAGCGGTTAAATATGCTATTTTAAGCGTTAAATAGTAAGCACAAACAACTAAAAACCTCTAAAACCCCTTATTTCAAGGGGTTTTTTAGTTTGGAAAGAATTATTATATAAAGCCCTAATCTTGACAAATTGTCAAAAATATGCTAGTATAGACAGTTACGAATAAATAACTAATAAGATTTAAATCAATGCCAAGAATAATTAAATTAAGTTTGATGTTAGTGGTAGGAATCGTAATTGGAGCTTTTATAGCTTAACTCCTGCCCACACTCAATCTTCCGGAAGCTACTACCTTTTATTAATTAAGATTAAGAATAAATAATATGCAAAAAATATCAATGAAAATTCTAATCGTGCTAAGTTTTGCAATCTTGGGTTTTTCTACTCAAATTGCTCGAGCTGAGACAGCTAGCTTTGGTTCCGATGGAAAAATGTATGCACCTAATTGTCATTGTAAGGATGATGTAGGCGCTTACGGATTAGCACCTTGGTGTGGAGCCATGAATACTTGTAATGGAAGTTCTGACGTCCACAGTGTCTACGTGGCGGAAGGTGATTACAATGTGACGGTAAATTTAGGAGGCTTAACTGATTATCAATATTATGAAATAGCTATCCTTAATTTTAACGGTACCGAATACGCAATTCCTGATCAGGGAGGAAATGGTTCCTCAACAGGAACAGCGAGTTATAGTTTAGGAAAAATGCATTTATCAGGAACAATCTATTTAAGTGCTCGTCATCAATTTGCAGATACTTTTACTGGGCTATGGTACGCTGAAGAATATAGCAAGATTGGTTCTGGAAGTGCGCTGGAAAGTATAGATGTGGTTTCAGTTGTTTTAGATAGAGTAGATGCTCCTTCTGATCCACCGCCAGCCCCACCAACTCCTCCAGTAGACCCGCCAGCTCCGCCAGTAGATCCACCGGCAGCAACTGCGCCAACTTGTGCAATTAGTGCTAGCCCGACAGCTATTTCTTTTGGTGGTAGTTCGACCTTAACTTGGTCATCCACTCATGCTAACAGTGCTTCAATTAATCAAGGAATTGGTAGTGTGGCAACTAATGGTAATACAAGTGTTAGTCCTACGAGTACAATTACTTATACTGCGACAGTCAGCGGTGATGGTGGTAGCGCGACTTGTAGTGCAACTATTACGGTAACTATTCCAAGTGCAGCCATTAGCATCGTAAAAGATGATAATGATAATAGTAATGATACCCAAGCAATTTCTGCTGGGGGAAGCGCTACTTTTAAAATAACAGTTACCAATAGTGGAAACGCGAGCTTAAGAGATGTAGTTGTAACTGATGCCAAAGTAGCTGCTTGTAATCGAACAGCGGCGCAAACCAAAAGTCTCTACAGTGGTGATTATCTTGATTCAGGAGAAAGCTTTAGTTATACCTGTGTCGATAGTAGTGTCAGCGCAAGCTACACCAACACGGCCAGTGTAACAGGGACATCGGTAGCGGACAGCACTACTTTAAATGATAGTGATGATTCCAATGTAACTGTAACCGTAAATGAGGTGCCAGTTACCCCAGAAAAATCTGAAAAATGTAATGGTACTATTGGAAATTACATTTGGTTAGATACCAATGGAGATGGAGTTCAAGATAAAGGAGAAAAAGGTTTGGCTAATATTAGTCTTAAGTTAAAAAAAGATAACGGTAAACTAGTAGATAAAACCAAGACCAATAAAAAAGGAGAATATGAATTTGATAATTTATGTGAAGGTCGTTATACGGTGTATGTAGATGATGAAGACGTGGCCGCTTATATTCAAACTTACGATCCCGATGGTAACAAAAATAACCAGGTGGATGTGAAATTGAAAGGTAGCCATGATAGTCATACTAAAGCAGACTTTGGTTATAATAAAACTCGAGTTACACCAGCCACTGGTAGTGGAGCAATCGCTCTCTATCTAACTGGTCTGATCTCTTTAGCAATCTTGGTATTCTACAAACAACTAAAGCAACGCCTAGGACAAAAATTTAATCAAATATAAACAAAAAACTTAAGAGCCTTTAATCTACCTACGCCCAAGCTTCGGCAGACGAGCTCGTTTTGAGTAAATTCTCCGCAGTTTGCTTCAAGTAGGGTTCAGGGCAAGCCCCCAGGGTTGATAACTTTTATTTTCAAGATTAAAGGCTCGAAAAGTTTGATGATATAAATTCAGGACAATAAAGTTAATGATTTTATCCGCTAAACTATATTTATGAAAAAAAGATTAATTACAATTTTATTATTACTGTTGATACCCGGTACAATATTTTATCTTTTGAATTTTGATTTTAAAGGTAATCTTCGATCTGTCTATAATTCTTTCTGTCAGAAAGCTGCGGTAAAAGAGGGACAAATTCCAGATTCTTGGCTCAATCGTTATGAGATAGAAATTCAGGAAAACGAAGATTATAAAAAAGATATCGATCAAGACGGTTTGGATTTAATTGCAGAATATAATAATTCTACTAATCCACTTTTAGCAGACACTGATCAAGACGGTTTTAAAGATGGTAAAGAAGTTCGCGATGGTTACAATCCAGTAGGTGAAGGTCGTCTTGATTTGGATGGAGATAAGTTGCCAGACTTTTGGGAAAAAGAAACTGGATTAAACACCAAGAAAAATGATGCTCACGCCGATAATGATAATGATGGTTTGGCCAATTATCTGGAGTATGCTCATTTAACTAATCCACTTTTAGCGGACACTGATGGAGATGGCTTTAGTGATAATGATGAAATTAAAAATGGTTATGACCCAGTAGCCCCCGGTGAAGCTAAGCCTGCCTACGAACTTATTATCAAAAAAATTAATGTCGTAGCGCCGATTGTGTGGTCTTTGAATGCCGAGGAAGCTTTGATGCTAGAGGATTTAAAACGCGGAGTGGCTCGCTACCCAGATACTGGTATTCCTGGTCAAAGAGGCAACGCGGTTATTTCCGGACATAGTAGTAATTACGCTTGGGTTAAGGGTAACTACAATTATATTTTTAAAGATTTAAATAATTTAAATGTAGGGGATACCTTAATTATCAAAACCACCCAGAAAAACGGAAAATCTTTTGAATATACTTACAAGGTGCAGCAAAAAAGTGTGGTCGCCCCAGATGACGCCGAAATCTTTAAACTGACTACCAAGCCTAGTGTAACTTTGGTTACCTGTTGGCCGCTGCGGACCAATTGGAAGAGATTAATTATTCGAGCCGAATTACAATAGAACATAAAAAACCATCTTGATTTACTCGGGATGGTTTTTTAGTTAAAATGATTTCTCCTTTGACTTTCCGCCCTTATTTTTATATACTTAGGGAGTTAAAACGTCGTTTAATTCGTTGCTTTTCTGTCATTCTCAACTCACTTGGGAATCTCGGTAAAAAAATAAATATTATTATCCTATGAAATTTTTAAAGAAAATATTTGGTTCCAATGAAAGAGAAATAAAAAAGTTGCAGCCCATAGTAGAAAAAATTAATGCGCTGGAAGAATCCATCAGTCAGCTTAGTGATCAGGAACTCAAAAACAAAACTCCCGAATTCAAAGAACGGTTAAAAAATGGCGCGACTCTGGATGAGTTATTACCCGAGGCTTTTGCCGTAGTACGAGAAACTTCCAAGCGGGTAACTGGCGAGAGACATTATGATGTCCAGCTGTTGGGAGGTATTGTGCTGCACACTGGTAAAATTGCAGAGATGAAAACTGGTGAGGGTAAAACTTTGACTTCCACTTTGCCAATTTATCTCAATGCTCTGACCGGCAAAGGAGTTCACGTGGTCACGGTCAATGATTATCTAGCCAAACGAGATTGTAATTGGATGGGCTCTATTTTTGATTTTTTGGGAATTTCTAGCGCTTGCATCATGCATGACGTTTCTTATTTATATGTACCCAATAAAATAGATAATAATGAAGTAACGGTAGAGACCGAAAATCTAAAAGAAATTTCTAGAAAAGAAGCTTACGCAGCCGATATCACTTACGGAACAAATAACGAATTTGGTTTTGATTATTTGCGCGACAATATGGCTCAGCGTTTGGAGGATATGAGTCAGCGAGCTTTGAATTATGCTATCGTGGATGAAGTCGATTCTATTTTAATCGATGAAGCCCGAACCCCATTAATTATTTCTGCGCCTGACAGTGAGTCGACTAAACTTTACCAACAATTTGCTCAAATTATTCCCCGCTTAGCAGTGGAGGTTGATTACAAAGTGGACGAAAAAGATCGCCACGTGGCTTTGACAGAAGTGGGAATTTCCAAAGTGGAAAAGTTTTTAAATATCGAAAATTTGTATGATCCAACCAAGATAACTTTTGTCCATCATCTGGAGCAATCATTAAAAGCGGAAGTGCTTTTTAAAAAAGAAAAAGATTATATTGTTAAAGATGGACAGGTCATTATCGTGGATGATTTTACGGGACGCTTGATGGAGGGTCGTCGATATAGCGAGGGTTTGCACCAAGCTATCGAAGCCAAAGAGGGTGTGGCAGTACAGAGAGAATCCCGCACTTTAGCCACCATTACTTTTCAAAATTATTTTAGAATTTACAAAAAATTAGCTGGGATGACCGGAACGGCGCTAACTAGTGCAGAGGAGTTTGCTAAAGTTTATAAATTAGATGTAATGGAAATTCCTACGCATAAAAAAATGATGCGTAAGGATCTGGCGGACATTGTTTACAAAACGGAAAAAGGAAAATTTGAAGCAATTGTCAAAGATATCAAAGAAATTTCTGCTAAGGGTCAACCGATTTTAGTGGGAACAATCGCCATTGAAAAATCTGAATATTTAAGTGGACTCTTAACTAAAGCTGGAGTTAAGCATGAAGTTTTAAATGCCAAACAACATGAACGCGAAGCGGGAATTATTATGGACGCTGGTAAAAAGGGTTCTATTACAATTGCGACCAATATGGCCGGACGAGGAACGGATATTAAGCTCGGTGAGGGGGTAAGAGAATTAGGAGGTTTGCTCATTATCGGTTCTGAGCGCCACGAAGCGCGTCGTATCGATAATCAGTTGCGGGGTCGCGCTGGTCGTCAAGGTGATCCGGGAGCTAGTCAGTTTTATGTATCTTTGGAAGATGAGTTGATGCGACGTTTTGGTGGGGATAAGATGAAAGCCATGATGGACAAGCTTAGTTTGCCAGAAGACCAACCAATTCAAAACGGAATTATTTCCAAAACTATTGAATCTGCTCAATCTAAAATTGAAGGCTTTAATTTTGATATTCGTAAGCATGTTTTGGATTATGATGATGTGATGAATAAGCAGCGCGAAGTTATTTATAAAAAACGCCAAGCCGTCCTGGAAAACAAAGGGACTAAAGATATTTTACTTAAGATGATTGGTGAAGAGGTGGAGCGTGTTATCTCTGGTTATCGTAATGTAGAAAGCGGTGGTTGGGATAGTGAAAAGATTTTTACCGAGTTAACTAATATTACTCCACTTTCGGAAAGCGTTAAAAAAAGAATAGAGGAAATTTCTAGTGATAAAACTAAAAACGAATCTGAAAAATTTAGTAACTCCATTGAATTTGTTTTTGGAGAATTCAAAAAAAGTTTGGGCGCTAAAGAAGCTGAGATAGGGGAACAGCAGATGGATATTATTCGTAAAATGCTGATGTTGCAAACTATCGATACTTTATGGATGAATCATCTGGATGAGATTGATTATTTGCGTCAGGGTATCGGGCTCAGAGGTTATGGACAAAGAGATCCGCTGATTGAATACAAAAAAGAATCTTATAATTTATTTTCATTGTTGATGGCCAATATCCGAGCCAGCATTGTGAGTACAATTTTTAAAGTTGCTCCCTTGAGTCAAAAGATTGAAAATGTCGCTACTCCGCAATTGGGTAATTTGAAATTTTCTGGAGCTAGTGATGAGGTTGAACAGTTCGGGGCGCTAAAGAAAATGCGCGATAATGCTAGTAGTAATAAAGGTGGTGAGGAAGTTAAACGCAAACCGATTATCAACACCAATACCGTTGGTCGCAACGACCCCTGTCCTTGTGGCAGCGGCAAGAAGTATAAGAAGTGTTGCGGCAAATAAAACTATACATCACCTACGACTGTCATCAAAGAAACCTCAGTATTATGCTGGGGTTTTTATTTAGACCAAAAATATAGTCCCCTGTATTTATTGGTAGTAACTACTAGGTTTCTTAATTAAGAAATTAAAAATTGAATCAAAATTCAAAATTTGAAATTCAAAATTATCCCCACCTAAACATTTGACTTTTTATTACTTTTGGTGTATAATCATAGGTTAATAATTTAAGTCAAAAATTTATAATCTATATGGGTAAAGTTTTTCTTGGAGGTGTATTAGTGGCATTTTTAGGGGGTTTTTGTCTGTTTTCCATGGCTAGTGGCCAGGATCTACAAAAGGATGGCCAGGAGGCTATCTATTTTGATGGTGGGCGAGAAGATGTAATTGAGGTTAATTTTTACAAAAAAGTAGCGCGTTTATCGGGCAAAAACTTTGGTCAAGAATTGAAATTGGCGGTGGTTGCTGACACCTCGGGCAATATTTATCGCAATGAGAAAAATAATCTAACCCTGACTGAAAAAAATGATCAAGTTACGATTACTATCGGAGACAAACAAGTCTTTGCTGGAAATTTACAAAAAGATGATAGTTACAAAAATATTGGTTTGAAAAAAATGACTCAGGATATTTGGGTTTGGGAAAATTTGATTGTTAAAAATGATGAATTATTTAAACCAGTAGATGCTCAAATGTTTAATCTAGCTTTTGACAATAATGGAACTGTGACGGCTACTACCAACTGTGCCAACTTTAGCGGTCATTATCAATTAGATAAAACAGATCTAGTGATAACTGACTTAGTGGAAACTAAAACTATTTGTGCTAATCAAGAAGGCAATCAATTTATCGAAAGTCTAAAAAATGCCCATAGCTTTGCTTTTGGTCAAACTGGAAATTTGATTTTATTTCTAAAAGATAACGCCGGCTCAATTTCTTTTACTAAAAAATAAAAAAACTTTTAAAATATAAACCACTAGCTAACCACTGGTGGTTTTTATTTTGCAATCGCATTAATGGGACGTTTGGGTTTTAAATGCATCCCGTCCACGCTTTACGGATAAAATAAAAATGAATCAACCCCGCCTGCAACTTTGTAGCAATGGCGGGCAAGTCGAGAAGAGCCTTAAGAAACTGACATCTCGCGAGGTGTCATCCCAGAAAGTAAAATTT
>JBAQFQ010000017.1:0-71380 GCA_049287345.1 Candidatus Moraniibacteriota bacterium | reverse complement strand
GTATAGTATAGATTATAGTTGAAAAACGGAGCATGGTGTTAATGGCTAGCACGCGCGGTTTGGGACCGTGTAGTTTGGGTTCGAGTCCCAATGCTCCGACCAATTTAAAAAATCCACCCCAGGTGGGTTTTTTATTTACATAAATTTCCAATATTATTACCACTTAATTTCAGCTACTTTACTAAATTTTTTAATCACAAGCGGACGGCCGTCCGCTCGTGAGTGAATAAAAATAAAAAACGCTAGAAAACATAATGTGTCTCCTGGCGCCTCAACGATGACTTTCACTTCAACTCAATACCCCTTTCGGCTACCAAATTTTGGCATATCCGACAGGTGTCAGCCGTCATCCAATCAAACATTCGTTTATCAGCCAAAAGAGATGGCCGAAGTCTTTCCACGAAGACATCCTTGCGTCTATCCATTTCAAAAATTGAGTCTTTGCCAATTTTTCCATATAATATTTTATGGCAACACTCTGAACAGACTATTCCATCAGGAAATATCGTAAGTGCTGAATCGCCATCCGTAAAACCGCCACCAAGCGCGCCACAGCTGAGATCAATGGCTGAAATATTGGAAAGTTTTTTTCCCCTGCCTACTTTTTCAAAAAGTATGGGCTGAATTTCTATCGCCAAAAGCCAATCATCTGCTCCTTCTTTAGCAATAAAGTGCCATTGAGGAATAAGATGTGTTTCAAAATCAACAACCCAATCATAATAGCCTCTACTATCTCCAATAGCTTCTTGAACCCAAAAAAAATACTTCTCCCTATCATCTTCCAACCAGCCCAAAAATGACGCTCGATGTTCCAAGCCCATTTTGTTACTAATCTCAGTGATGGTTTTTGTTGCAGTCTCCCAAGTCTCTTTGCAATTATCAACTGCCAAACACACCTTGATAGTCAACTCTTTTTTCTTCCCATTATTTATCATTAATTCAATGATATTTTTTAGGCGTTCTGGGAAACTCGGATGAAATAAGCTAAAGCTCTGACTTATACCTAATTTTTCAGCACATACTCCATTAAGTAAGTCTTCAAACTGAGCTTTTCTAAAGTTATTTTTATCAGAAAACCCCGATGTCACAATTCCCACATGCTGGGTTTTCTCATAGCTACCAAAGGTTTCAACAATTTTAACTAAATTTGGGGTCAAAAGAGGTTCTCCATAGCCAGTAAACAGCACTACCAGATCGCTGCCCCGCTTCTTTACTTCATCAACAATTTGTTGTGCCATCTCTGGCTTAAGATCTTGAGGATTATTCATATTACAATCATCCATGCAATGATTGCACCCAGTGTCACATCTTGAAGTCGGATATACTACCAAATTTAATATTTTTCCCATTTCACAACCTCTTTTTTTAAATTTTAGAAGAACAATTTTGCCTCTTTTGTTTTCACACAAGATTACCCCCAATTAAAGCAAAAGTCAATTTTCTTTCCAGTAATTTTATTTTAAAATTAAATCATTAAATATTCCTGCTGGCCGGTAGGCGGGGATTTGAAATTTAGCATTGGAAATTTGAAATTACTTTTAAAAAAAACTACCTTGGGCGGTAGTTTTTTAAAAGTTTATTTTTCCTCTTTCCGCTCCACCATCTCAATCTTTTCGGCCATTCCAGTTATCCCGAGGATTTCATCGAACTCTTCTTTTTCGATAGTTTCTTTCTCAATTAAAGTCTGGGCCAATTTATCAAGCCTATCTTTTTTCTCAGTAATAATTTGCAAAGATTTTTGTCTCGCCCCTTCAATCAAATTATGTACTTCTGTATCAATATCTTGAGCGGTTTTTTCAGAATAATTTTTTTGTTCATTCATCTCTTTACCCAGAAAAATCAATTCTTCTTTTTTACCAAAAGTCCGTGGTCCGAGATTACTCATTCCGTAGCGAGTCACCATATTTCTCGCCATGTTAGTCGCTCGCTCTAAATCATTAGAAGCTCCCGTGGTCACATCACCAAAAGTTTCCTGCTCCGTTACAAAACCGCTAAGTAGCACCGCGATCTCATCTAAGAAATATCCTCGAGAATGTAACATCTTATCTTCAGTCGGCACCGCCATTGTATAACCACCCGCGTTACCTCTAGAAATAATAGAAATTTTTTGTACTGGATCAGCATGCTTAGAAAAAGCCGCTACTAAAGCATGTCCCGCTTCATGATAAGCAACAATTTTTTGTTCATCTTTTCTTATTACTCGGCTTCTTCTTTCTGGTCCCATCATTACTTTTTCAATTGATTCGCGAAGTTCTTCCATGCCAATTATTGTTTTATTTTTTCTAGCTGATAAAATCGCCGCCTCATTAACAAGATTAGCCAAATCCGCTCCAGAAAAACCAGGAGTTCTTTGAGCGATATTATCGATATCCACACCCTTTTCTAATTTTTTATTTTTACAATGGATTTTTAAAATCGCCTTTCGCTCATTAATATCAGGTAAATCCAAAGTCACTCTTCGATCAAATCTTCCTGGCCGAAGTAAAGCTGGATCCAGTACATCTGGACGATTGGTAGCGGCCATTACAATCACGTTGGCACCAGTTTCAAAACCATCCATCTCTACTAAAATCTGATTTAAAGTTTGCTCTCGCTCGTCATGTCCTCCGCCAAGTCCCGCTCCACGGTGTCTTCCCACTGCATCAATCTCATCGATAAAGACAATAGCTGGAGCATTTTTCTTCGCTTGTTTAAATAAATCTCTTACACGTGAAGCCCCTACTCCCACAAACATTTCTACAAATTCCGAACCACTAATATTAAAAAATGGTACACCAGCTTCTCCAGCAACAGCTTTAGCTACTAAAGTTTTTCCTGTCCCAGGGGGCCCTAATAATAAAACTCCTTTAGGAATTTTAGCGCCCATATCAAGAAACTTCTTTGGATGTTTTAAAAATTCCACTATTTCCATTAACTCCTCCTTGGCTTCTTTAGCTCCAGCCACATCCTTAAACATTGTTCTCTTCTTTTTATCTTTAGGATCAAGCATTCTTGCCTTGCTCATCCCAAAAGACATCGCTTGAGAATTTCCTCTTTGCGCCTGACGCATCATGAACCATAAAAATCCCACAATCAAAAGAATGGGTAATAAGAAAGGTAAAATTATTCCCGCCCAAAGCGCCATGCCAGACTCTCTCTTGATTTCAATATCAATCTTTTGTAAGGCTCCCTTATCAACGCCATAGTTAGCTAAAGTTTCCACCAAAGAGCTCTCTACTTCCTTAGAAGCTTTTTCCTTAGTACCATTAGCTAATTCTATTTTAAGATTACCACCCTCAACTGCTATTTGTTTAACTTCATTGGCATTAATTTGGCTGACTAATTTAGATAAAGTAATATCTTCCACCTTATCTTTGGGTGATTTATACAAAATCATTAAGCCTGAAATTAACAAAAAAACTAACAAAGTTGGCGCTAATACGTTTTTAAAAAATTTATCCATTGTAATTTTATTTTAACAAATTATTTTCACTTTTCAGTGCTAATGTAGATAATATCACCTTTTTTACTAATTTTCAAGCCTTGGAAATTCATCCGCTGAGCTTTATTTTTATCGCTTTTAATAATTTTTATGATTTCCTCCAAATGAGCATTTTCAACATTTAAAATATTTTTTCTTAACTTAAAAACTATTTTTCGCAAAAGGTGCTTTTGTAGAGCTAAATGATTTTTACTAAATTTATGACTTTCAAAAAAATAACTATTACTCACTTCATCAAAACTAATTTTTTTAAAAATTTTATCCACACTGCTAGAGATAAAATCATAATCATCAGCAATTACGCGAGCTGAATTAGCTAACGTTTGTCTTAAGATTGGATTATATTCCTTTTCTATAGAGGGAATCAATTTATTTCTAATTTTATTTCGCAAAAATTTATTCTCCTTATTGGTCTTATCCACCCGATAACTTAGCTCACTTTCCTTTAAATAATCAATGATTTCTCCGCGACTAATATCCAGTAATGGTCGAATAATTTTATTATTTTTTGGCCGAATGCTCATGAGCCCCCAAAGTCCAGCGCCGCGAATCAAGCGCATTAAAATTGTCTCTGCTTGATCATCTTGGTTGTGAGCTACGGCAATCAAATCAAAGTTATTTTCTTTTCTAATTTTTTCAAAAAAATCATACCGGACATTTCGTAAAAAATTTTCTGTCTGTTTTTTTTGACTTTCTTTTTTAGCATCTAACACCTCTAATCTTAAATTATATTTTTGTCCCAACTTTCGCACAAATAATTCATCTTTATCACTATCCTCCAATCGCAGTCCATAATTAACATGTGCCACCAAAAGTTCGAATTTTCTTTTTTTAGCCAAATGCACCAAAATATCCAAAAGGCAGACACTATCTGGTCCGCCCGAAACTCCCACCACGATTTTAGCCCCTTCTTGCCAAAGATCAAATTGATGTGAAAAGGTTTGAATTTTTTTGATTAGCCTATGCATTGAAAGATTCTTGTCATATTCGGGCTTGACCCGGATATCTCAAAATATTAATTTAGATTTCTCCACTCCGCTGTCGCTCCGGTCGAAATGACACATCTGGGAAGTTTGATTTTTTTGTTTAAACTATTCACTAATATTATTTTTTATAATATTAGCAACCTCAATAATTGCATCATCAAGTTTATCCTCCTCATTCACCACTTTATAATCATAAATATGTTCAAATTTCATCCATTCTTTTGTATATTCCATCCGCTCATTCACATATTCTTCACTAACATTATCTCTTTTCATTATCCTCTTTTTCAATATTTCTAAAGATGGCGGTGCAATATATATAGATTTAATTTCTGGAAACTTCTTTTTAGCTGTCATGACGCCCTTATACTCTATTTTCCATAACCCAATTTTACCGCAACCATTAACTCTCTCCAGTTCATCTTTGGTGACACCATAAAAATTGTCATTATATTCTTGGGCATACTCGGCAAATTCATCATTTTTTATTTTTTCCATAAATTCATCCTTGGAAATAAAATAATATTGCTTTCCATGCGATTCGCCTGGGCGCATTTGACGAGTTGTTGTTGTAACAATTTTCTCTACTTCAAATTTTTTCTTCAAACCATCAATTATTGAATCCTCTCCAGCCCCAGAAGGACCAGAAATAATAAAAATATTTGACTTTGACATATTTTTTTAAAAGTTAATGTTTATTTAAAAAACAAAAAACCGCAAAGACCTTAAGTCTTGCGGTTTTTGTTTTCGCAAAATTTAAGATCTATTTTTCAGAAGTCTTTTTCTTGTCCGCCTTAGCTTTAGCAGAGGAGGATTCTTTTTTTACAGTTTCTTTTTTAGTTGTTTTTTTAGCAGGTTTTTTTTCAATCACCTCTTCTTTAGCAACTTTCTCCTTTTTAACTGCTTTTTTAGTTTCCTTTTCCTCAACTTTAGCAGACTCATCTACTAAAACTAATCCCATACGATGATCTTTAGGTTCGATAGAGAGCACTTTCCAATCATATTCCTTGCCAGCTTCCATCATCTCATCCATCTTCTTACCAGGATACATCTCACTAAATTCACTAATATGTGCTAAACCATGGATATTTTCATCTAAATAAACAAAGGCTCCAAAATGATTAATTTTATCCACTTTACCCTTATATATTTTTCCAGCCTCATATTTTTCTTGAGCCTCTTTCCAAGGATCCTTAGCCAAAGCACGAATAGAAAGAGAAATTCTAGCGTCATCAATACCAATAATTTTAGCTTTGATTTTGTCTCCAACCTTAATAATCTCTCGTGGATTATCAATTAACTGCCAAGCTAATTCTGAAATATGTACCAATCCCTCTAATTTATCACCTTCAATAGAGTCATCGGCCATCTTAACTCCCATAGGAAGAAATTTAACAAAAGCACCGAAGTCAACTACACCACTAACTTCACCTTCGATAGTATCACCTTCTTTAAGACGAGAAATCATAGCCTGTTCTTTTTCACTCATCGCTGCTTTTTCACTTACGATCAATTTTTCCTCATCTCGATAAGTATCGATAATTTTAACCAATAAAGTTTGACCTACCAATCTCTTTAGTTTTTCTAAAATCTTATTTTTATTTCCATCCTCTACTCTTGGATAATGTTCACTAGCCAATTGAGAAACTGGCAAGAAACCTCCGATACCATTAATTTCAATCATCAATCCACCCTTATTAGCATCCAAAACTCTGGTATTAACAGCCTCTTCATTATCTTTCTTTGATTCCAAATCTTCCCAAGCTTTCTCATAAGAAGCCTCTCTAATAGATAATTCTATGTAGCCATCTTCATTTTCCAAACTTGTTAAAGTAGCATGGACCTTATCTCCCAACTTTAACTTTATATCACCTCTTAAGCCATCTCTAGTATCTTTACCATAAACTATTCCTGTACCAAAACTTCCCAAATCCAAAAGAACAGAATGTGGGCTAATATCAATTACCACTCCGTCTAAAACATCACCCAGCTCAGGAAACTCCAAGGATGAACCTTGCAACAATTTTCCCATCACTGAATTATCTTCTTCTTTAACCACTGTTTTAGTGGCAGCTTTTTTACTATTTTCGTCTACTTTTACACTATCCACCAAAGTATCCAAAATATTTCCTTTATTACTCATTTATTTGTAAAAACTTGTAAATTCGTGCCGCAATCTACTTTTTATTAATAATTAAAATGGCACTTAGATAAAAACAAAAATTTCCCATGCAATAGGAAATTATAAAGAAAACTGATAGAATTAAAACATTCTATAAATATTAAATTTTCTTAATAATTATCTTAGTGTTAGTCTATATCAAAAGTTCATTTTTGGCAAGAGTATCTGCATATTAGCATTTTGTCATATTAACACTCGATTATATTTAGATTTGCTATTTAAAAGATAATAGCTTATAACTAACAAGCATCAATAATTTCAAATTAAAGACAATACCTATGGAGATAATAATAGAAGAATACAACGCCAATAAGCGTTTAGATAAAATTTTAGCTAATCTTAGCTTAAAAGAAGAAAATTTGCTGGGATTTTCCCGCGGAGATTTTATCCGTGCGATTAAAGGTGGAAAAATCTTAGTTAATGGACAAAAGGTTAAACCTAGCTATAAAACAAGCGCAAATGATCAGGTAACTATCAATATTAAAAAGGTGGAGGAAGTATTAATTCCCAATCCAGAAATAAAGCTAGCTGTCATTTTTGAAAATGAAGATTTTTTAGTTATCAATAAACCAGCGGGGATTCAAGTGCACCCTGATTTCAATGAAAAAGAGAATACTATTGTTAATGGGTTAATTTTTCAATATCCAGAAATTGCCAAACTTAAAGATGACCACGTATATTCATATCAGATGCGACCCGGGATTGTCCACCGCCTAGACAAAGAAACTTCTGGCATCTTAATTATCGCCAAAAACAAAAAATCATTCTTGGAATTTAAAAACATGTTTCAAGAAAAAACTATTACCAAAAAATATTTAGCTATTAGCTATGGGGTGCCACTAGAGCAAGAAGGTTTGATTGATAAAGCTCTAGCGCGAACTACCAATTATCGCAAACAAACCATTGCCGGAAAAAGAACTAAAACTAAAATTCGCGAAGCTCTTACGCATTACAAAGTTTTAGAAAAATTAGGAGATAATTTTTCACTTATTGAAGTCTCTCCTCAAACCGGTCGGACCCATCAAATCCGAGTGCACCTCTCCTCGATTGGTCACCCGATTGTTGGCGACAATCTTTATCGCAAAAAAAATTATGAAAAGTTTACCGCTGCTACGCGCCATATGCTGCACGCTAGCCAGATAGAATTTACTCTCTTTGGAGAAGAGTTTAATTTTACTGCCCCGACACCGGCAGATTTTAAAGCTGTCCTTAAAACCTTATCTCAAAAAGAAGAACTCACTTCAGAATAAAAAACTCTTTATGGATTGCATCTACTTTGATAAATTATTTTTTGCTATCAAATCTTGATAAATTTTTAGCATCTTCTTTGCACAAACCCGACTGGTGTACTTTTTTTGAGCTTCTTGCTTGGCGTTTTGTCCCAAGGTCTGAGTGAGCTCAGTATTGGCAATTAGATTATTGATTTGTCGAGCAAAAGTATTACTTTTCCTTACTAATATTCCGGTCTTTCTGTGCTTGATTAAATCCCTTATACCCAAACCATCCAAGGCCACAATTGGTAGCCCTCCATACATCGCCTCCGTAATAATTGTACCCTGAGTTTCACTTAGGGATGCATAAACGAAAATATCTGCAATATTTAAATAATTTTTTATTTGGTCACGCTCAACTAATCCCAATAAGAAAACTTGCTTGCCTACACCAGATTGATTAATTATTTTTATCAACTCATCTTTCAAATAACCATCTCCACCCAAAATAAAAACTGCTTGCTTATTTTTCTTTAAAACTTTAACGACTTCTCGAATCAAAAAAACAACATTCTTTTCCTCCGTTAAACGAGAGATGGAAAGTAATACCATTTTATCTTTAGCTATTCCCAATGTCTCCCTAATCTTATTTTCTTGAGGATTTTTAAAAATTTCCTCATCTACCCCAGTCGCAATCACACTCACATTAGTATTGGTATTTCCCCAATTATTAATAATTTCGTGCACCCCCTCAGTGGGAATAATTATCCTATTTACTCGGTTAGCATATCTAACTGAATTTCCTATTACCCAATAATTTGCCAACTTCCTGGGTACCAAAGGAGTGTAGTGAGTATATTTATCATAAATAGTGTGCCAAGTAAAAACTAGTGGAATTTTCTTTTTTTTGGCCCAGCGCATCGCGACACTGCCCAAAAGATTAGGATGCTGAGAGTGAATAATATCAATATCTAAGTTAGCTATTAATCGTCTTAGCTTATTTGAATAAGGAATAGGCACAGGAAATTTAATTTTATATTTAATATCCAAAGCAGGATAGCGAAAAACATTTTTATTTTTATCCTTATAATTCAAATAATTTGGGGCAAAAATATAAACTTGATGACCATCTTTTTCAAACTCTTTTCTAAAACTTTCTACCGAAGTTGTCACTCCGTAAGGGTTGGGTAAATAATTGTTGGTAAAAATGGCAATTTTCATACTTTTTATATCAGCTCAATAAACTTTAAAATATCTTCAAAAACGTGCTCATTTTTTATATCAGAGATAAAAGTATGATAAGATCTTTTTACATATTTTTTCTTTTTAACCCTGGAACCTATTTTTTTATAAATTTTAGCTAAGCTATTTCTAGCCACGATATGATCGCTAGAGGATTGCATAATCAAGCAAGGTTGAGTTATCTCATTCAAATCTTTCCTAGAATAATTAACCAACTTCCCCACTTCTAAAACATTTTTAATCGGGTAAGTCTGATAAGAGATAATTCTTGTAATAGTTTTTCTTGAGCCAAAAGTTGGTGGATAAAATTTCTTTTTATATTTCTTAAATAAACTCAATAAAAATACCAGCAATGATCCCACCTTTTCCATTCTTATTTTATATGGAGTAGCCATCAAGATTAATCCATCAATTTCCTTAAATTCCTTAGCTAAAGACAGGGCCACTGTCCCACCCAATGAGGTTCCACCCACAAAAACTTTATCGTGAGTTCTTTTTAATTTTTCATAAGCCAATCGGGCGTCCTCCAGCCAATCCAAATAAGTAACTTTTTCCAAATCAGCTGGCTTGGTTCCGTGTCCTCGAAGCATCGGGCCATAAACTGTATAACCCGCCTCATTGAGATAAATTGCCAACCTTCTCAACTCATAAGGAGTAGCTGTCCAACCATGTAGAAGCAGCACGGCTTTGTTATTTTTTCCCTTAAAATAAAAAGTCTTATTAACTAGATGCTTCTCATTCTTATAAAGTAGCTTGGGACTAGCAAATAAAATGCCCTTAGTCTTATTGATAAATTTTTTCACCATACATTAATGCTTTTTCAATTTTTTAGATTCACAGTCAACTAAGCCAATTTTATCTCTTTTGCCTCATTTTGCATAGAGAGACCCATCTTTTAAAAATGGGTCTCTTGCGTTTTTAATATTTTCCTTATTTTTCAATATCCTCCACTATTTTCCCTATTTCTCGGATATCTTCTCTGGTTTTTTCCATTTCTCTGGATAGTTCTTGGATTTTATCAGCCATCATTTCACGCTGTCTCTCCAAATCACGAATTTTTTCTTTTAATTGAGATAAATTGTCAGCCATATATTTGTAAAATAAAACTTAAATTAATTAATTTATTATTTCTTTTGATTTATATTTCTTATACGAAGTTATTAAAATGAAAGTTACAATTGCTAGACCAATTGCCAGAAAACCAGCCCACTCAATATACTGCTTAATTTGTTGCCACATATACCCATAAAAATAACCCATCGCCACCAAAAATCCACTCCAAACAATTCCTCCTAAAATAGAATAACCTAAAAATTTCTTAAAATCCATTCTAACAATACCTGCCGCCACAAAGGTTGCCCAGCAAAGTCCAGTTGTTGATTTAACTGCAAAAATAGTTTTTCCTCCATGTCCTTTGAAATACTTTTCCATTTTTAAAACCAACTCTCTGGTAATCCCAAAGTATCTGCCAAACTTATCCACAAATTTCATCCCCCAACTCTTCCCCAACCAATATAAAACCACATCACCAATGATATCTCCCCCTATTGAAAAGAATAATACCACCCAAGCATTTAAAACCCCAAACGAAGCCAACATAGCCGCAATTATAGTTACAATTGGACCTTCAACGATCATCAAGGGCAAAATAACAAAATATCCCCAAACACTTAAAAAATCCAAAATTTCTTGTCCGGTAAAAAACATAAAATCACGTTAACATATTAACATTAAAACACTCAAAATCATCAGTCATCCGCAATCCGTCATCTAAATACATCTCAACCTCGATAACTGATGACTTTTGACTTGATGACCAAATTATTATTTTGTAGACCAGGGAAACAATCAAAAAGATACGACATTTTCAACATCTAGAACATTTTAACACCTACAACCCATTCTTATCTTTATTTCTATTGTGCTCTTCCAGGGTAGTGGCAAAGAAAGTTTCCTTAGTTTTTGGATTATTTAAAAAATAATAATAGTTAGTTTTAGTTGGGTAAATTGCTGCCATTATTGATTCCAGCGTCGGATTAACAATCGGTCCCGGTGGAAGCCCGGCGTTCAGATAAGTATTGTAGGGCGATTTAACCTGTGTATCCTCATAGGAATACTGATCTTTATCCTCGCCCAAAACAAAAGCCAAAGTAGCGCAACTTTGCAAAGCTTGCCCACTTTTTATTCTATTATAAAATATTCCACTCACTATTCTTTTATCATTGGCATTATTGGACTCTTTTTCGATAATACTAGCCATAGTCAATATCTCATAAATAGTCTTATTTTGTTTTTTGATCTCACTTCTTATTTCTGGAGAAATTCTTCGATCAAAATTATTTAACATTTTAACAATGATTTCCTCAGCACTAGCATCCACAAAAAATGAATGAGTGTCTGGAAATAAATATCCCTCCAAATTTTTCCCCGCTGGAATCTCTCCTAAAAAATCAAAACCATATTTCTCCTTAAAATATTGGGGACTATTTATTAATTCCAAAAAAGCCTCACCATCAAAATTATTGTCAGTTAAAAGCTTGGCTATTTGTTTTAAAGAAAAATATGGTGGGAAGGTGATTGTTCGCGATTCCCTTTCTACCCCCTCGCTACCTTTAGAAAGTAATATCAATATTTCTTGTGTTTTTAAATTTGGACTAATTGAATACTTTCCCGCCTTAATTTTCCCTCGATAATTTTTAACAAAAGCATAGGTCACAAAATAAATCTTACTTTCAATAATCCCTGCTTTTTTTAAATTACCAGCAGTATTCCAAATATTTTCATTTTTTTTCACCTCAAAATCAACTAGCTGATTTGCCTGCTTATCTCCCTGTATAGACAACACCCCTATTGCAATAATTACTCCCAATAAAACTAAAATTCCTATTTTTTTGAACATATACTAATTTTAAGTACCCAATATTTAAACAATTTTGATTACTTCCATATTAACTGCTTTTTTATTAATCGACAACAGCCCGATAATAATTAAAAATCTAAACAAGCCCACAATAAATATTACCAAAAAGACACTCACTAGCATGCCCGTTCCCATAATTGCCAAAAAGATAGCTACGGTAAATATTAAATGAGTAATCGGCATATCTTTATCCACATAACCAATATTCACACTCATGAAATCATCTAGTTTATTATTAGTTATTTCCAAAAAAATATCCACCATCTTTTCCTCCTCACCAACCTCTCGCTCAACCATCCGAGAAATATTGCTTTTCCCCTCTGCTAAAATAACAGCTTGCTGATTGTAATTAACATTATTAAAATCAACCACCATGCCCATCTTTTTACTTGTCAGTGGATCCTGATTAAATTTGTTAATAATGAATTCATTTACATTTACCGCTTGTCCATCAGGCTTAATTAAATTTGGATCCACCCAAGCAATAATTTTCAACAATAAACCAGACTGATTATGATTAATTTTAAATTTAGGAAAATTTTCTGAAACCATCTGCGTATTGCTCGTAAAATAATATTGACCAGCTAACATCAGAGCAATAGCTAAAATAAAAAAACGTCTACCTACCCGCAGATAATTCCAGATATCTAGCTTTAACCTCATTTTAATCTCTTTTCGGATAAACTTCCTGGCTATCCAAAGAACCGCCTGAGCCACAAAAATTATTCCTAGCGATTCAAAGCTTTTTGTAAAAATAAGTTGAGATAGCAACGCTAGCATAGTAATGCCCAAAAATAATTTTCCATCCCTTAGCACAATCGCACCAATTAACCAAGTGATGAAAAATACTGCCACAAAAAAAATAAGCCAAGGCCAACTACTTAAATAAGCTTGATTAAAAAGCTTATCTACCAAATACCAAACTGCCAATGCTGAAAACAATACCGCTGCCAAACATAGAACCTTAAATATTTTCTTTTTCATTTTTGTTTTATTTATTATTTTATTTTGCAAATCTCTTTAATAGCAGCTAAATCCTCTTGGGTTAATTTTATATTTTCCAAATCCTGCTTATCCATTAAATAATACATCAAAGATTGCGGATTTTCCACATGTCCCACCGTCAAAGCATGTCCCAACTCATGAGCAATTACTAATTTCAAATCTTTTTGTTCATGGAATTGGTAAATATTAATTTCCGTGCCGACATATTCCCCCTGATTAAACTCCCGACTTTCTCCAAACTTATCTTTATATGTTTCAATACTCTTATTATAATTTTCCACCAAAGTACCCTCCTTAGTTGCTAGGGCATTCATTTTTGTCACTAATCCATTAATAGCTTTGCGATCCTGCTCCAATTGATTTCGAAGTTTATCTAAGGATTTTTCTTCTTTTTTCAATTTATCATATTCATCTGCCGGGGCACCGCCCTGCTCATCCCATTTTTTTACCTGCGCGTTAAAATCATCCACAGCCTCCTCGTAATTCTTTATTTTTTTCTCATAACTCGCCACCGCTTTTTTGTAACTCGCTTGAATACCCAAATACTCCTGAGAGATATTATCTTTATGCTGCTCCAGCTTATCCAACTCTAGATCCAAACTACTTTTCTCTATCGTACTTTGCTGACGTTCATCAAAAATAAAATTTATCTTAAATTCGGCGCCCTCTCGATATTCAAAAACATTTTTCCCCAAAGCTTGTTCCCAAACCCCTTCAGCCGCCAGAGTTACCGCTTTTATTTCTTCTGTTGAAAGGTTGAATCGACTATCCACACTTCCCAAAGAGTAATATAATGTTTCATCACAAACCGTAACAAGCTTTGCAACCTTTAGCGCCTGCCTAGTTTCATATTTAAATTCCTCCAAATTACTCGTAACAAAAAATATCCCACCTAAAGCCAAAAATATTAATATTATTATTTTTAAATAAATTTTCATAAAAACTTTTAAATATTTCAACTCACCAATGTTTGACAATTTAGACGGATTTGCGAAATTTTGAGTTTATCTTCTTCTATGTTAGAATTATTTCTGTTATTTGTAAATAAATTTTAAAAATAAAAAAAATGAAAAATCTCCAAGAAGTTTTTGATGAAATTCAAAAATTTAAAAAAGAACGTCGAGAAATCAGTCGCGAATACAAATATCTCTTAGATAATGATGGAAATTACCAAAAAATAGTTGAAGAAGCTAAAAAACTCAGAGATCAAAAAAAGAAAATAGAAGAAGTTAACAAATCTCCTCGCCTAGACGATTTAAAACATGAAATTGATACACTAAATGAAATGGCCTCTGACATTGCCATCTCTCAACTAATGGAGGGGAAGAGCATTCAAATTAAAGATGAATACGAAGCTGAATACGAACCTGTTTACAAAGTAAGCTTCAAGAAAATAAAATAAACCAAACAAAAACGCCAGCACAACTACTGGCGTTTTTTATTTTTGTAAAATAATTTAAATCAATCCTAAACGGCAATATTCTTTTTTGATGATCGCGCTATTTTTATCGCTTTTTTCTCCTCTTCTAATAATGGAAATTCAGTGCAATCCCCACGGGTAACCATCTTACTAAAAACTCTTGCCCCATCCCTAGTGGCTAAAGTAGTGATCAATAAACCCGAGTCACTTCTATCTAACAAAGCAATGGAGAAACTTTGATTACCGCCCATATCTCGAAAAGGATTATATCTTAAAACCCCCACCTTTTGAATACCCTTGGCAGCAATATTAAATATTTTTTCATAACCATCAAATAATTCTTTGATATCTTTTTCTAATTTTTCAATGTTTTTATTTTGGATGTTAATAACCTCTTCTAAATCCTTTCCATTCTTTCCAGAAAAAAAGCTCTGCGCTAACTGATTTATCTTTTTAAACTTAGCAAATAAAAAAACATTTAATAAAATTATCAAGAAAAGTAAAACAAATAAAATTATCAATAAGTAAAATGATATTGTTTGAAAGTTTTCTTCCATATATTTTTATCTAAAATTTAATCCTTATTCTCCTCAGTTAAGCTGATCGAGCACAACCCCCCAGCCTCAATAGCTTTATCAACATAGAAAAGATTATCCTCTCTAACATTATAATTAGCCTTAGTTACATTGTCCTTAAGGGTTACCAAATTATTGATATTTTTTAACGATCGATTATCCAATTCAACTATCTTAATCTGATTACCTGTAGAAAAGATAAGATGTTCATAATCCTTAAACCAACCCACATTACTAATTGGTTGAGAAAAACGGACAATATCTATTTTTTGACCCTCAGTTCTAGCTGGCTGAGTCTCCCATTTTCTAACAAAGTAAACAGCAATTTCGTTATTACTCCAAAGGGCAATTTTCTTGCCGTCATTAGAAAAGTGCACACCAAGTACATCAGTCGCTAATTCTTTTATCCCACTTTCTACTTCACCTTGATTATATAAATATAACTTTTTATCTTGATCAATAACCGCAATCCGATCTTCATCATAAGCAATTAATTCAAAATCATCACCACTCTTAGCTGCGATGGATTGAGTTGTTATTTGGGTAGCCTCACCTCGACCACTGATATTTTTTTGATAAATTATTCCGTTCTCCTTGGAGAAATAATAAATATTTGAACCAGATAAATCATAACTAGCCAAATTATTAGCCACTTCCAGACTACTCTCCAAATTATCTAAATCTAATCGAAAAAGTTTTTCGTCCTGAATATAGAAAAGAGTATTTCTGTCTCCGCTACTCCATCTAAGTTTTCTAATATTCTCCGTCTTTAATTTTTCATTTAAATTAAAAACTTCTTCATCACCAATGCTTATAATAAAATATTCCTTCTTTCCGTCTTTTTCCATTGGCACTGCTAGGCGTCCTTCCTTAGGTGACCATTCAATATTGTCTTTTTTATTAGCAGAAAAATTATAACCGACAAAATTAAAGGCATACAAAATTTCCTCTTTTTTTATATCTAAAATTTTAACCCAAGTTTCTCCCTCTCCCCGCTCTACCAAAGCCACTCTTTTTCCATCTGGCGAAATAAAAAAGCTTTCCGCCTGCTTGGTTGGATAAACAACTTGCGTATAATTTTCTCTCACCAAAAAAGTGTTCCAGAACTCAGTAGAAACCCCACTGTGCACATAAACCTCTTTTGCCCAGCTCAGATATCCCGGCGCCTTTACCTCCAGCACATATCGCCCAGGCAAAATTGATCCCATGTGATAGGAATAATTCAAGAAATTAACCATACCAGTAGAGACTCGCTTGTTATCCAAAAAAATTTCCACTTCCCGAGGGGTGGGCTTAATCGTAATGGAACCTGAATAGATAAAAACTCCTCGCTCAAAACTAAAACGATAACCCATTGAATAGATAACAATCACTGGGGCCACTAACAAAAACAAACACACTAAAATCCAAAAAAATACCTTCTTTACATTAGTACTAGACATTTTATTTAAATTTAATCAATAACTCTATAACTAAATATAGGGTAAGAATCGGTTTTTGTCTAATGAAATCAATCCTCCAATTCTCCACCCAAGACAACAACTCAAAAACCCCCAAATATTGATGCCAGCTTTATTGAAGATGCTTTTAAAATTAAATTATTTCTTCATCTATTTTTCTAGCTATCACCTATTCGTTAGACAAAAAAAATCCCCCCAATTCAAAGTGTCAATGAGACAAAGAATCAGGGGGCTTTAAAATTAAAGAAACTAAGTGACTTAGTTTCAAGCCAGTTTCGGGATCACCAAACGAGGGGGAATCCCAACGTGCCAGACGCTCAAGTGCCCAAAGCGAAACACCTCCACCCAGAGCAAGCCGCCCGATTCAACGCTCACGTTGGCGACGAATATTTCACCAGTGGACTCAAATAGAAAAAATGTTCCATGATCAATAGTCTGAAGCCACTTTCGATGTTTTTTTACAAAATCGATAATTTGATTTTGTGTAAAACAAAGTCTCCGTACATCAGACGAGAGAGAGCTAAACATTTGAACAAACGTCGCGTCTTTCTCTATTTCATAAACTTCCACTGAGGTTTCTACAGTCGCTTGCCCTCGCCGATCAGCGCTCCAACTTTTAAATTCAAGGTCCACGTATTTGAATACATCATTTGCCTCCGCTAGAATTTTAGTTCCGTCGCAAGCATCAATGGTGAGAGTTTCATTACCAGAGATGAGTTTAAGAAACTCATTTTTAAGTTCCGTTTCTTTCCCAACTACAATGCAAGCGATCGCTTCCAGCTTTTGTCTACCTTCGGGAGTCCCCAACTTATACAAATCTTCCATCGACCCACCGAAACTTTTTACAAGCTCAACAAGTCCAGAAATAATTGCTACAAAAACTCCCATTCCTGAAGAAATTGCTTCAATCTGCCTTTTACTCTTTGCCATAATAATACCTCCATTTTTGATTCGTCCCTCGCTCCAATTTCAATAATCAGAGTCCCAGACTTATCAATTTGATGTTCGCTGTCAGACTTGGCCGATATGGTTTCGCCACAGCAGAAAGAGTTTTTTGCATTTCTCCCATCATCCTGAGCTTGATTTAGGATCTAGAGAGATTCCGAATCAAGTTCGGAATGACACATAAAATTCTTTCTGCTGTGGTGAATTTGCCATTTCCTATTTCAAGGTACTAATTTATAATTATACACCCAAATAGGCTTTTTGTCAATCAAAAATGCCAGTTTGCGGCGTTAATGATGGGTTTATTCAAAAAAATAACCAAAATTCAATATACACTTAATATCCAACACTTAACAAATTAATGGGACATTGTATTATTGATTATTGAATGAGTATTGTATGTTGAGTATTGAATATTAATAACCTTCACCTTGCTTATTTTCTCCCCAAATACTATGATAAACAAGTAATATTAATGATGAATACTATGCTAGTTTTAGGAATCGAGACCTCTTGCGATGAAACCGCTATCGCAATTTTAGAAGAAAAAAATGGTGAAATTTTAGTATTATCCAATATAATTTCTTCACAAATAGCTCTGCACGCCGTTTGGGGAGGAGTAGTGCCTAATTTAGCCGCTAGAGAACACTTGAAAAATATCATCCCCGTTTTAAAATCCGCTCTCCAAGAAGCAAATAAGCAAATAGAAGATATTGATTTAATTGCTGTAACTCATGGTCCAGGCCTTATTCCTGCTCTGCTTATTGGCACTAATTTTGCTAAAACTCTTGCTTATCTTTATAACAAGCCCCTCCTTGGAATTCATCACATTGAGGGACATATTTATGCTAATTTTATCTGCGATAAAATTAGCGTAAATTCCAAATTACCAATATCAAATATCAAATCAATGCCAGATGATTTAATTTCTAATGATAAAGAAACATCCAAAAATACAGATTCTAAAAAGCTAACTAAACTACCAGCTAAATCTGCTAACATAAAATTTCCCATTTTGTCTCTAGTTGTTTCTGGTGGACACACTCAATTGATTTTAATGTCTGATCATTTTAAATACGAAATAATTGGAGAAACCCAAGATGACGCCGTGGGAGAAGCTTTTGATAAAGTTGCTCGTATTTTAGATTTAGGTTACCCAGGAGGACCAGCTATAGCCACCCAAGCGGCTAATTTCAATTCGTCAGTCACGGCTAACGGGCGTCCAGTTTCAAATGACAAAAAACATAATCTGCCTCGCCCGATGTTACACAGCAAAGATTTTAATTTTTCCTTCTCTGGCTTAAAAACAGCTGTTTTATACAAAGTTAAAAATTACAGAAAAGAAAACAATCTCGAGGATAAAAACCCGCTTCCAGAAAGTTTTGTCCAAGAAATGGCTTATGAATTTCAAGAGGCAGCTACCGATGTTTTAGTTAAAAAAACTATTCAAGCTGCTATTTTACACAATTCTCAGACAATTTTCATTGCTGGAGGAGTTTCTGCCAATGATAATCTTCGAGAAAAAATGAATTTAGCTATTAAAAAAAATCTTCCTCACGTGCAATTTCAGTCTCAAGTTTCTAATTATTCAACTGATAATGCTACTATGATTAGTGTGGCGGCTATTTATCGTTGGCAAAAAATGACCTCTGCAGAAAAAGCTCTGACTCTAAACAATTGGAAAGTCCTAACTACCACCGCTCAATTAAAATTATAAATTTAATTTAATATTTCTTGGCTCAAAAATAAAAATTAGACATTTCTTGCAAAATAAATTATTATTCTCCTGGTTCTTTATGGTTAATAATAATCTAAAACAAAAGGGGGAAGTTGTGACTAACAAAGATGAAGAAATTCTTATAGTTTGTTGCTATTGTGATAAGTGTTATGGGGAATACAAAAACGGACAGAAGGTGTACTTTACGCCTCGTCATCAAACAAACGAATCCTCAGGACTGGTAAGTCATGGGATTTGCAAAAATTGCCATAGCGAGTTAAAAACCGATGAATAAAGCCAGCAGCCTCTTTGGGGAGTTTTTTAATTAATTAATTAGAAAACTCCCTTTTATTTTTTACTTACAAATATTCTTACAGAAAAATTTCTTGAAAAATATCCCTACTCCTGCTAAGATAAACACATAACATATCTATATTATTACAAATTATGTCCAAGGAATTACCGAAAATATACGATCCGAAAAAAGTAGAAGATAGACTATATAAAATCTGGGAAGACTCTGGTTTTTTTAACCCAGACAATTTAAATTTAACTGAAGATGCGCCCACCTACACCATTGTGCTCCCACCACCCAATATCACCGCCAAATTGCATCTTGGACACAGCGCCATGCTAGCTATTGAAGACTTAATGATTCGATTTCATCGCATGGGGGGCTACCGAACTCTTTGGTTACCTGGCACAGATCATGCTGCTATCGCCACACAAAATGTAGTTGAAAAAAAAATATTCAAAGAATCCGGTCTCACCAGACATGATTTAGGCAAGGAATCATTTTTAAAAAAAGTTTGGGAATTCTTAGAAGAAACTCAAGCCACAATTCTTCATCAATCCAAAAAAATGGGCTCCTCGCTAGACTGGAGCAGAACTGCTTTCACTTTTGATGAACAAAGAAAAAAGGCGGTGACCAAAATGTTTGTTGATATGTATAAGGCCGGGGCAATTTATCAAGGTGAAAGAATTGTAAACTGGTGCCCCAGGTGTAGCAGTACTTTAGCCGATGATGAGGTGGAACATAAAAATCAAGAAACCACGCTTTTCACTTTTCGCTATTGGAAAGATTTTCCTATTGCTATCTCCACTACCCGACCAGAAACAAAGCTAGGAGATACTGCGGTGGCAGTTAATCCCAAAGATGAAAGATACAAAAAATATATTGGGCAAGAATTTACAGGAATTTTTTGTGGCATAAATTTAAATATAAAAATAATTGCCGATCGAGAGGTTGCTATGGATTTTGGAACTGGCGCTTTGGGTGTTACTCCTGCCCATTCCATGATTGATTGGAAAATGGCAGAAAATAATAATTTAGAAATAAAAAAAGTTATTGACGAAACAGGAAGAATTCACTCTCACTATGGAGAATTTTCCAATTTAACTACTCTTGAAGCTAGAGAATTAATTGTTATCAAATTAAAAGAGGAAAATTTAATAGAAAAAGAAGAAATTCTCAATAACAATTTATCTGTTTGCTACCGCTGCGATACCGCTATTGAACCCTTGCCATCAAAACAATGGTTCATTGCTGTTGATAAGCCTCTGGAAAAATTATCCCATAAATCATTAAAAGAAAAAGCTCTTGAGGCGGCAGAAACTAAGGCGATAAAGTTTATCCCCCATCGCTTTACAAAAATATATTCAAATTGGATGGAAAACTTACACGATTGGTGTATTAGTCGTCAAATTTGGTTTGGTCACCCTATTCCTGCTTATTATTGTAACTGTGGAGAAATCACCGTAGCCGAAGAGAAGCCTCAACACTGCCCGAGCTGCCAAGCCAAAGAGTTAGTACAGGATCCAGACTCTTTGGATACTTGGTTTTCCTCTGGGATGTGGTCTTTTTCCACCCTGGGCTGGCCAGAAAACTTTGCCAATAATCAAAAAACAGGTGATTTAAAAAAATTTCACCCCACCCAAGTTTTGGAAACTGGTCATGAAATCTTAACCCTTTGGGTTAGTCGTATGATTATGATGAGTTTTTTTGCGCTAGGGGAAATACCTTTTGAAAATGTCTACCTCCATGGAATGGTTGTGGATAAGGATGGGAAAAAAATGAGTAAATCAAAAGGCAATGGAATTGATCCTCTGGATGTTATCGAAAAATTCGGCACAGACACTATTCGCTTATCAATTCTGATGGGAAGTACTCCCGGCAATGATATGCGCATTGGGGAAGAAAAAATGGAAAATTATCGCAATTTCATCAACAAACTTTGGAACATTAGTCGGTTTGTTATTGCCAAAATTGAAGACGCTACCGTTGAAGAAAAAATTGAAGAAAAAAATCTTACCTATGCTGACAAGTGGATTATTAGTAAAATTAAAGATTTAATTAATGAAGTTACTACGGATTTAGAAAAATATAATTTTTCTTTAGCGGGGGAAAAAATTCAAGATTTCACCAAAAATGATTTCGCTGATTGGTATTTAGAGGTGGCTAAATTCGAAGATAACCAAACAGAAAAAAATATAATTTTAAGAAAAGTCCTGGAAGATATTTTAAAACTTTGGCACCCCTTTATCCCTTTTGTAACTGAAGAAATCTGGGGTAATCTTGATAAGGACAATCTGCTCTTAATTGAAAACTGGCCCACTGCAAAAAATTGGGATGAAATAATAGCTAAAAACAATGGCTCAGCAAATAATAACAACCAAGCGGAGGAATACATATTTATGAAAACTCAAGCGATAATCACCGCTATTCGAAACCTGCGCGCAGAAAATAAAATCCCACCAGTCAAAAAATTAAAAACTATTATCTATGCTGGGGCTGACTATGAGTTAATTAAAAATGAAGGCACGCTAATTAAAAATCTTCGCACAGGCGTTGGTGAGCTAATTATCGAAAAAACAGGAGAAAAACCCCAGGAAGCTCTATACACTATCGTTGGCGGCATTGAAATTTATTTAATTAATGAAATTGATATAATCGCTGAGCGACAGAGAATCCAGGAAGAGCTAGTAAATCTTCAAAAATATATAACCAACCTATCACAGAGACTTTCCAATAAAGAATTTACAAAAAAAGCACCTACTCAAATAATCAATCAAGAAAAGGAAAAATTATCTCAAGCTCAACTTAATGCTCAGGAAATGGAAAAATATTTAGAAAAATTAAAATAAATCTAATGGTCTACTTTAAAAACACTTTGCAATCCTTCTTTTGGGGGATAATTACCGCTGGAATTTCTTTGCTATTCCAACTCATCATTATTTCGTTTGTACTTAATGATTATGCAACAAGCCCTACTGACCAAGCTTTTTTAGGAACCTTTATCTTTTTAATTATCTACGCACTGACTGAAGAATCTTTTAAATATTTAATTGTTTTCAAAAAGATATTGCCCCTCTCTTATGGAAAAGGATTTTTATTTAATGCCTGGATTGGTGGCCTTGGTTTTTCACTGCTAGAAGCCTATATCATTTACCAAAAAAATATCTACGAACATATCAGTTTTGATCTACTGGACGTAGTTAAAACTGCCCCCTTGCACATTTTAACCTTTGGGACGCTAGGTTATTTTCTCGCTACCCAAGAAAATCGTGGTCTAAATTTCAAAATTTTAAGTTTTAATTTTATTATTCATCTAATTTATAATTATTCGATAATTTACCTGGAAAATTATAGCCAACCCATAACCCTCTCTATAACCATTTTACTCATTATTATCAATTTTTATGGATTTTTGATTGTGAATAAAAAACTTGCCTCCAACGAATAAATATCCTATAATTTAACTGTACATTGTTCAATAATATTAAATTTTAATTACACACTTTAAAAAATAAAACTATGCCAACAAAAGAGAAAAAATCATTTATGGAAAAACTAATTGGTTCCAGACGCATTGAGGATGATATTGATACAGAAAACTCTATTCGACCCATGCATATCGCCACGGAAGATGAGATGGAGGACATCTCCATTCCGAGCTCTCACATCGACAATGACGATGATTTTTCTAACAATTGGGGCACTTCCACCTCTCAATCAACAGCGATTAATACCAACCAAGAGGAATCCGGGGATGGTCAGTTAACCATTGATGTTTATCAAACAGATGAGGATATTGTAATAAAATCAACTATTGCCGGAGTAAATCCTGAGGATTTGGACGTTTCCATCAATAACGATATGGTGACTATAAAAGGCGAACGCAAGTTTGAAGAAGATATTAAGGATGAAAATTTTTATTACCAAGAATGTTATTGGGGAAGTTTTTCTCGTTCAGTTGTTTTGCCAGTAGACGTTATTTCAGAAAAAATTGAGGCAGCTTTAAAAAATGGAATTCTAACTATCCGTCTACCTAAGGCAGATGTAAACAAAACTAAAAAAATTAAAGTTAGAGGATTCTAGAAATTTTTTATCTCAAAATTATTTCAAAAAATAACAAAACTGCTAAATAAATATCTCTAGCAGTTTTGTCTTAATATATAGCCCACAAACTTTTACCTCTCCTACGAAAAAAGACATGTCAAAAGAATTAAAGACAATAAAATATCTATTAATCTCGACTCTCCCCTTTTTTATTACAGGGATTAGTTTTGCTAGTGAAGACATCATAATAGTAACTCCCGACCAAGAAATCACCATTAGCAAGGAAGAAACCAATGGTTGGGAAATTACCCAACCCACTTTAATTTTTGCTGACAACTACTTATCTGAAATAGAAAATACTAATTATTGTACTACAGAAAAAATAATTTGCCAGCTAACCATTCCTGAAAGAATCAAACATACTAGGAAAAAAATTGAATCCCGCACAGTAAATAAAAAAAATGCCACCCTGTTCTTAGAGGATATCGCTCGCCGATTTAATAAAGAGCCCATTGATGCTACTTTTAACGTGGTTGAAGATAAGGTTTCCAACTTCTCCCTAAGTCAAAATGGCTATCGATTAGATTTAGAAAAAAGCCTCCAGGATATCAATAATTTCCTAAGTCAAACAGAAAAGTCCAATAGAATAAAGCTCTCTTTTGATATTATTGAGCCCACTGTCAAAGCTAACGATGCTGGAAAATTAGGTATTGAAACGCTCATTGGAGAAGGCACCTCTAATTTTACTGGCTCAACCCTTAGCAGAATTCACAACATTAAAGTTGCTACTAGCCGATTTGATGGCCTCCTTATTAAACCAGGAGAAGAATTTTCTTTTGTAAAAGCCCTAGGCGAAGTCGATGGTGAGCATGGATACAAACAAGAACTTGTTATTAAAAAGGGAGTTACTGAGCCAGAATTCGGTGGAGGAGTTTGCCAAGTCTCCACCACTGCATTTCGTGCCGCCATTTATAGTGGACTCGAAATAACTGCACGCAGAAATCACGCTTACCCGGTTCACTATTATGCACCTCAAGGTATGGATAGCGCAGTATACATTCCTAGCCCTGATCTTCGTTTTATCAATAACACCCCTGGACATATTTTAATCAAAACTGAGCTCGATGTAGCTAAAAAAACATTAGTTTTTAAATTTTATGGCACAAATGATGAGCGTAAAGTAGAAATAGAAGGTCCACGTGTCATTTCAAGAGAGCCCGATGGAGCAATGAAAACCGTTTTTTATCAAAAAGTTGCAGACAGTCAAGGGAATATCCTCATTAACGAAGACTTTAAAAGTAGCTACAATTCCCCTAATGATTATCCTAAACCAGGGGAAGTCTTGACCTCTAAACCAAAAAATTGGTCTGATAAAGAGTGGAAGGAATACAAGAAAGATAATAACCTATAGCGCTATCGCTTAATTTTGAATTTCAAATTTTTTAATTTAGAGTCAAATATTAATTTTTTAATAATTAATTATTTGATGATGCAGTTAATAAAAATCTAGTCATTAAAAATTGATTTAAAATTCAAAATTAAAAATTTTAAATTACTTCAACCCTATCACTGCCAGCATCACCTCCACTTCTTTTGGTTTATCTCGACGATAAGAAAAATATTTATCGCATTTTTCAAAAGTACACTCATCAACAACAGAAATATTATTACTATTTATACCAGACACTAAGAGCTGAGTCTGTATAATACCGAAAAGATCAACAAATATTTTATCATTCCTTTTAAAAATAAAATCTGGATATCTTTTAAAACAATCCAAAATATCTGCCTTAATTTCAAAGTGACAAGCTTTTATGCCCGGTCCTAGGGTGACTAAGATATCTCTACTGCTCCCGCCAAGGCCGATTAATGCTTGCATCGTATTTTCAATTACACCACCGGTTACACCCCGCCAACCAGCATGAGCTAAACCAATTATTGAACTTTTTTTATCATAAAAATATACCGGCACACAATCTGCCACAGTTATAGCTAAAAATATCTTCTCTCTAGTCACCAAAGAATCTACCCCCTCAATTACTCGAGGGGATTTCTTATCAACTACCCCCACTGCACTCCCATGAATCATCCTCGCCGAAACAATATTATTAGCATTAATTTCATTTTTAGCTAAAAAGATGTCCCTATTTTTTCCAGCCGATAAGCTTCCAGAGAGCTTCATGGATCCATCCTTTTTTTCCGATATTATCGCTACGATATTTTTACTATCTTTTAGAAAAAATTTCATAAATTTAAATAAAATTTAAACTTTAGTCTATTTATTTAATAGTCTAAAATATATCTCGGCTTAATATTATAGCTACCCCAATTACCAACAATCTTATAGCATCTGCATTCTACTCTCTTTTTTGGTAAAATGAAATAATGCTAATCTTGTCACTTTGACCATATTATTGACTAACTTCTTCTTTATTGCTACTATTGACCATGTTATTGATACTTTTATATTGTTAATTAAGTTAAGATAATCTACTGATTATTGTAGGACTTCTAAGTTATCAAAAAAATTTAAATTTAACAAAATGCGCTGTTAGCTCAGTTGGTAGAGCAGTTGCCTCTTAAGCAAACGGTCGAGGGTTCGAATCCCCCACGGCGCACATGTACGAATGCAATTTTAAATTTAAAATTTTAAATTTAAAATTAGATCATCTATGCCCCCATAGCTCAACGGATAGAGCAATAGCCTTCTAAGCTAAAGATCTAGGTTCGATTCCTGGTGGGGGTACAAATAAATCTCTGCACTGAAATTTAAAAACTCCCCAATCGGGGAGTTTTTAAATTTTTCATTTTTACTTGTAAGAATATATTATTTCTTTTCCTCTGTTTCCTCAACCTTCTCTTTGACTGCTGAAACCTTTGAAACATCCTCTTCAACTTTTTCATTTAATCCAGCTAGCTCCTCTTCACTACGAGGTTCTGTCACTGAAGCAATTACAGTTTCTGGGTTATCTATAATTTCAACATTTTCTGGTGCTACTAAATCTCCCACGGTAATTCTATCTTCGAAATCAATCAACTTGCTCAAATCTACATTGAATTCATGAGGCATATTACCAGGAAGACATCTCACTTCCACTTCATCAAGTACTTTCACCAAAATTCCACCCTTTTCTTTAACAGCCGGAGCTTCTCCTATGAAGACTAGAGGAATTTCTGTCTCGATTGATTCCTTCATATTAACTCTCAATAAATCAACATGTCTAATCTTACCGCTTAGAGGGTTGGTCTGATAATCGTAGATTATAACATTCTCTTTGCTTCCATCCGCAATAGATAATTCTACCACAGTATTTTCACCAGCTTGCTGAAATACTTTTTCGAACTCAATATTATTTACCCAAACATTGATGTTTTCCTTACCTTGACCATACAAAACCACTGGAATTCTTCCAGCTGTTCTTTCGTCATTTAGATTATCCTTTTTTAAATCTCTTAGCTCTGCTTTTAAATTTACACTTTGCATAAATCTTTTACCGAAATACATTCACAGAAAACCACTATCAATCTTCTCTGCAAATTCAATTTCATTCTTACTTATTATTTAAATACTTATAAACTTTTAAAACCTCTTCTTCACTAACAGGAACTTTTTTAAAAATATCCACTGCCTCCTTGGCGCTCAAATCGGTCGCCATTCCCAGGCTAATCATCCCCTGCTTTCCATCAGCGATAATGAAAGCCAGCATTGCAGTTTGACATTTGTCGCACTTCAGATGAAAAACTTTTCTGCCATTGTTTTCCTCTAAAACTAAAGCTTGCGAATGGTCATATTTAGCTTTACACAAAGGACACTTGGCTAGATTTTTTAAATTATATTCTTGTTCTCTCATAATAACTATTATACATAGATTATATTAATAATCAACCCCACTCAAACCCATCCTCTTATCTAATAGCCTAATTCAATTTCCAATATAGCACCCTTGGTTAAAATTTAAATAAAAGGTGTCCATTCCTGGGGCAAGCCCTGGGCCCTATTTACAGCAAGCTGTGGAGAATTTACTCAAAACGAGCTCGTCTACCGAAGCTTGGGCGTAGGTAGATTAAAAATTATTCCTCAGTAAACTATAATTATTGCTCCATATCTATCCTATTTTCAATATTTCGCTGACTAACCAAGAAAATATTGTTCACAATTCCTATCAAAATAAATGAGGCAATCAAAGAGCTCCCCCCATAACTTAGAAAAACCAACGGGATACCTGTTACTGGCATAACCCCAATATTCATACCAATATTAACTAGCACTTGCACAAAAAGCATCGCCATGGCCCCGGTGACAATTAAATAACCAAAATTATCCATTGCCATTTCAGCTATCTTTTTTAATCTATAGAAAATTGTCAAAAAAAGCATGATTACCACCCCTGCACCAAAAACTCCAAATTCTTCAACAATTACCGCAAAGATGAAGTCGGTGTGATTTTCTGGTAAAAAATTAAGCTGTGATTGTGAACCATGTCCTAAACCTTTGCCCATCACGCCACCAGATCCCACGGCAATCATTGATTGAATCACATTATATCCACTCCCGCGAGGATCGTTTTCCGGATTAACAAAATTTACTATTCTGTTTTTTTGATAGTCAGCCAGTAAAAACCAAATCATAATCAAACTCAAAATTCCCAGAAAGAATAAGGTCGCCAAATACTTCCACTCAATACCCGATAACAAGAGCATAATCAATAAAATCGCTACCAGAACTAAAGCACTACCAAAATCTGGTTGCATTAAAACTAAAAAGATAATTACCCCCGCAATAGCAAAAGAGGCAATAATTCTAGTAACCTCACCCAGCATTGCCTTACTTTTTGTAATAAAACTAGCCAAGGATAGAATTAACAACACCTTAGAAAATTCCACTGGCTGTAAATTAAAAAAACCAATGCTAATCCAACCAGTCGTCCCCCTAATTAAGGAGCCTTTCACCAAAACTACTAATAATAAAATTATCATCAAGAAGTAAATTATTTTACTATGCAAACGGAAATAATGATAATCCATCAAGGAAAAAATAATCAGAAGAAAAATACTGATAGCTACCGCCACAATTTGTTTAACAAAAAAAGTCATCTCTGCTGTAGATTTTTCTGCCACAGAAATACTATACAACGCCAATAAGCCCACACCCAAAAGAGAAGCTACTGCTCCAATTAAAATCCAATCTAATTTTAATATTTTTCTCAGCATATTTTACCCAACAATAATAACAACTCCCTATTATCCTAATCTAAAAAAGAACATTTGCCAAATTATATTCAGCTAGCTTTACATTGCTAAAATCATACTTTTAAGCTAATATTAAAATAACTTTCTGATAATAATTATTTAAAAAAACCATTATTATGAAACTTATTGTAAACTTACCAGCCTTTAATGAGGAAGAGAAAATTGGTCAAACTATTAGAAGAATCCCCAGAAAATTTAATGGGATTAGCGAAGTTTTAATTCAGGTAGTCAACGATGGCTCTAAAGATAGAACTGCCGAAGTCTCTCGAGAAGCTGGGGCAGATTTCGTTGTTTCTCACAATACTAACCGAGGAATTGGGGTAGTTTTCAAGACCGCCGTTACCAATGCTCTGGATCAAGGTGCTGATATGATGGTTAATATTGATGCTGATGGACAGTTTGATCCCAATGATATTCAAAAGTTGCTCGACCCCATCTTAAATGGCGAGGCTGATATGGTTATTGCTGACCGCTTTGGTGAGCATAAGGCTAAAAATATTCCCTGGATAAAAGATTTTCTCAATCGATTTGCCGCCAATACAGTTGGGAAATTTATGCAATTTAAAATAAAAGACTTAACTTGTGGGTTTCGAGCGATGAATAGTGAAACAATGTTGAAGCTTAATCTACCTGGCGGATTTACTTATACCCAAGAAACCATCATTGATGCCTTGGGGAAAAATCTAAAGTTAAAATGGGTTCCGGTTACCGTCACTTATTTTGCTGATCGAAAATCTCGAGTAGTTAAAAGTGTTTATCATTTTGTTAACAATAGCTTTAAAATAATCATTAAGGCCATTCGCGATGTTCGCCCAATGAAATTTTTTGGCATCCCTGGACTAATTTTAATTATTGCTTCTTTATTAATATTTATCTTCTTTCTTTTCTTCTATTTTCAAGATTTTAAAGTTTCTCCTTACCGAAATTACCTCCTACTTTCTGTAACCCTTTTTCTAATTGGCCTCCAAGCCATAATTTTCGCCTTAATTGCAGATATGATAAAAACTAATCGTAAATTAACTGAAGATCAGATGTATTTACTAAAATCTTACTTTTATAATAAAAGAAAACGTGAATTCAAAAAAAATGAATAAAAAACCTCGCATCTTATTTATCTCTAGGGCTTATCCGCCAACTCTCGGCGGTATCGAAAACCAAAACTATGGAATTGCCACTGAACTTTCTCGCTTAACTGAAGTAAAAATAATCGCCAATACACGTGGAAAGAAATTTCTACCCCTGTTTCTAATTAAGACTGCCTTTACGGGGATCTACTCCGCTCGAAAATATGACGTAATTCTTTTTGGCGACGGTGTTCTTTCTCCTTTGGGAATATTTTTTAAACTTATTTATCCCCAAAAAAAGGTAGCCAGCATTATTCATGGCCTAGATTTAACCTTTGCTTATAAAAAATCATTTTTAGGAAAAATTTACAAAATGCTTATCATTCCAGCTATTGGCAAAATGGATAAACTTATTATGGTTGGCAATTACACCATCCTGGAGGCTGTTAAACTGGGCATTTCTCAAGAAAAATGTGTCTTTATTCCCAATGGATTTGATAAAGATAAGGTTTGCTCCAATTTTAATAGAAAAGATTTAGCTAATTTTTTAGATCTAGATTTAACTGATAAAAAGGTAATTTTAAGAGTTGGTCGTTTCGTCCGACACAAGGGCTTAGATTGGTTTATTAAAGAAGTTATGCCGCTGCTCCCCTCAAATTACATCCTAGTTGGAGCTGGTGGCCGAGTAGCTAAAAAGACAGTTGGCGATAGCGATATCTTTCCAGATTGTGAAAAAAATATCCAACAACAAAATTTAACCGAACGCGTTAAATTATTCACCAACATCTCACAACAACACATGAATCTTCTCTTTAATACGGTTGATTTATTTATTTCCCCCAACATTAAAGTACCTGGCTCCATGGAAGGATTTGGTATTAATGCTATTGAAGGAGCGGCTTGTGCTAAAGTGGTAATAGCAGCCGACTTAGAAGGACTTAAGGATGCAATAATCGATGGCAAAAATGGCTTTTTAGTAGAACCCCAAAATGCGCAGCAGTATGCTCAAAAAATAAAAAATGTCTTAACCGATGAAGATTTAATGGAAAAATTTGGCGCTCAAGCCCAAAGCTTTACATTTGAAAATTTCTCCTGGGAAGCTGTTGGTAAACGCTATTTCAAGGAGCTCACCAATATCTAACAATTCCACAAATTAGCGCGAAGTATCCAACTTCGCGCTTTTTATATTTAAAAATTATCCGAAAAAGATCAACCATTTTACACATTAACATGTCCCTTACAATGTGCTACTATATAGATACTTACTGGCAGATTTAAGATTATTTGATGGCAACCCCATCGTCAACATAAATAAAATTAACCTAATGTACTAATTAAGTCCCTATGTCTATTTTTATTGAACTACTGCTTTTTTTCTTAAGTTTTATTTTCTTACTGATTCTACCAGGATATTTTTTATTACTTGCTATTTTTAGAAAAAAAACAAACCATCTCTTTTTGCCAATTGAAATAGCTGTGCTGTCTTTTGCCCTCAGTCTTATTGTCTTTGATTTTCTGATAATTCTTTCTGGAAAATTAGGCCTTCTTATAAATCAAAAATTAATCCTTATTTTATTTTCCCTATTTATAATCAGCTTGTATGCTCTTTATAAATTTTTAGTCCGCAAAAACCCCCTTCAACCAAAAAAATCTCTACCTAAAATAATCTTTACCCGGAGTCAGACTATTTTGATTGTCCTGATCTTATTTCTAACGATTTTCATTAAAACTGCCTATTTAAAAGACGCTATTTTCCCTACTGCTACTGACTTGGGCCACCATATGTATTGGTCAAAACTAACTGCCCAAACTGGAAAAATACCCGATTACCAGAAAATCGAAATCGTAAAACAAGATAATGAATACCGCCTTGAGTCCAACTCCATCGCTGACTTTATCATTGGTGAACATTTAATTTTTTCCGGCATTAATCTCCTGAGCAAAATTCCATTTAATTCCTATTTCCCAGCCCTTATTTTATTTGCTATCAATATCTTTAGCATATTAGCAATATTCATTTTGACTTTAAGAATTTTTGCCGATACTTTTTACGAAAAAATAATCAATTCTACTAATCTAGCTATTCTCAGCTTGTTAATAATTGGTCCCATCTATGCAATTACTTCCCCCCAGGCCAAATTTGTAAGTGGCGGAGTTATTGGCAATTTGATTGGTAACTTACTAATTCCACTTTGCCTCTACCTATTTTATCGAGCCCTCAAAGAAAAAAATTCCTGGTTTTTATTTTTGGGCTTATTTTTAAGTGCTGGTTTATTTTATACTCATCACTTAAGTGGATTCATCTTTCTCTTTATTTTAGCTTTTATTTTCCTAACTTTTAATGGATTACTTATTTTACAAAAAATATTCAATGCCTCCTCCAATAAAATTCCCACTCTCTGGCAAACTTACCAAAAAGTATTTAAAGACTTAATGTCGATATTTATTCGTCCCCAAATAATATTATTTTTTATCGGGGCTATATTATTTTTATTTCTAGTTTATACACCTAGTTATCTATCCCCCTCAGCTACATCCACTGCTGTAGGGGCGCCGTCTAAGTCCACTAGAGCAGGACTCACCCTAGAGCAATTTAAATACGCTGTAGGAGAATTAAGATTAGCCCTGGGGATTATTGGTATCTTTGTTTTGATGATTGTTGGCGTCATTAAATCTTGGGAGATAAAAGATGATTATAGAAAATTACTACCTGCCACTATCCTTATTGGCTGGGCACTTTGCTTATTTTTTATGACCGTTTTCCCACACTATCTACATATAAATCTTCCCTCAGAAAGAGTATCTAATTATGCTAATTTTCCCTTTATTATTCTCTCCTCTTTAGGGTTAATTTACCTAATTGTCTCTCTGCAAAAAATAGAAAATAATTTCAACATCTCTAAAAATATAACTCGCCTTGGGTTTATCGCAATATTTACTACTATTATCTTTGCTGGCTACTACGACAACTCTGGGTCACTTTCTGATGGACAAAAAAGTCAAAGAGCTCTGCAAACTTTTCATCTTTCTAAATTTTTAGCCGAGCAGATTGCTCTTCGTCCAGAAGCCAATGAGGAAAACTTTCTCAAGGATCATAATTACATTACCGCTGATTCTTGGATAAAATTATTTTTCCTTAAGGACTACAATTACCCTCTCTCGCGCGGATATTTCAAAAGATACGAAGATCCCACTAAGCCCCGAGAAATGTGCACACTCTGGATGATTAGTGAGCCATCCTCCGAGAGAGCTCAATCCTGTTATCTCGCCACCAAAACTCATTATATTGCAGTGGATACCTCAGTTGATGGACCCCAATTTGAATCCAACCCTCAATTTTCCAAGATATATGAAGGGCCAAGTCTCTCTATTTTTTACAAAAAATAAGTTAATATTTAAAAAAACATATGTTCAATCAAAAAATTATTTTAATAACGTTAAGTATTTTCATTGTCCTTAGCTTCTCCTTCTTAGCTATCATTGAAAATAATCAAAATAAACTTAAAGATGGTTGGTTTTTATATTTCAAAAACCCCCAAGCTTCATCCCTTGATTTTACTATTGAAAATTATACCAACAAAAAAGACTTCTCCTGGGAATTATTTCTTAATGAAACACCCATTGATCAAGGTAGTCTATCTGTCTTGAAAAATAACCAAGAAAGTGTTATTATTAACCAACCCTTAAATCAGGGCTCTGTAAAAATTAAAGTTTACTGTGACAAAGAGGTAAAAACCCTATATCGGAACAACTTTACACAATAAATCATCACAATCATGGAAATACTAACTTATCCCAATCCAATTTTAGAAAAAAAAGCTACCAATGTAAAAAACCCGCTTGACCCCAAAATTCAGGCATTGATTCCAGCCATGATTAAAACCATGCGAGAAAATAGTGGCATGGGCTTGGCGGCTCCTCAGATTGGTGAATCCATCAGACTTTGCATTATCGAGCACGCAGGAAAGACGTACGTACTAATCAATCCAAAAATTACTGCTCACTCTAACGAAAAAATAATCACCGAGGAAGGTTGCCTAAGTTTTCCTAAAAAATTTATTCCCGTTAAACGTTTTGAAACTGTGCAGGTTAGATATTTAAATGAAAAAGGAGAACCGTGCAAGATAAAAGCTACTGAGTTACTAGCTCGAGCATTTCAACACGAGATTGATCATTTAGAAGGAATTCTTTTTATAAACAGATAAAAAAAATAAATATGTCAGAAACAAAAAAACCATCAATCGTTTTTATGGGCACCCCAGACATTGCTAGCTTGGTATTAGAAACCTTACTAGCAGAAAATTACCCCATCTGTGCCGTCGTAACGCAACCAGATTACCTATCAAAAAATGGGAAGGAGGTTGTCTTGAGTCCTGTTAAAAAAATTGCTACCGAAAAAAATATCCCCCTCCTTCAACCCATTAAACTGGATCTAGATTTTGAAAAAAAAATTGAAGAGTTTAAGCCTGATCTTATTATAGTAGTTGCTTTTGGAAAAATAATTCCAGAAAAAATTCTCAAGATACCGCGTTACAAATCAATTAACGTCCACGCCTCGCTTTTGCCAAAATTAAGAGGTTCATCACCCATTCAAAATGCTCTCATTGAGGGTCTAGAGCAAAGTGGCATAACCATAATGCTAATGGATAAGGGCGTTGACACTGGAGACATCTTGGCGCAAAAGATTATCCCCATTGATCCACATGATGATTACTTAACCTTAGGCGGAAAAATGGCTGTTAATGCCGCCCATTTACTAATTTCTACCATTACCGAGTGGACCGCCGGCACCCTCAAGCCCACCCCCCAAGACAACTCCCAAGCAACACTTTGCCAATTAATTGAAAAGAATGATGGCAAAATAAGTTGGGACCAAGATGCTAAAGATATTTATAATAAACTTAGAGCCTTTCGTGTCTGGCCAGGAATTTTTACTTTCTGGGAAAACAAAGGTAATCTTCAAAAAATATCTCTCAACGAGATAGTTGCTCAAAATAATATTTTAGAAAAAAGATACCACCTAGGAGAAGTTTTTAAAACTGACAACCTAGTGGGAGTTCAAACTAATGATGGAATAATTGTACTCAAGAAAATTCAGCTAGCTGGAAAAAATGAAGTTACTATAGAAGATTTTCTTAATGGTTATCCAAATTTCATTGGCAGTATTTTAAAATAAATTATGAACTCAAAAGAAAAAAAAGAAAATAAAATAATTTTTTTTGGCATCCTCCTGATAGTCGTGGTTTTATGTTTCACTCTAATCAAAAGCTCCCTGTTAAATAAAACTCCCGAAGATTTGCCAGTGGCAACTAAAACTCCGACCTATTCCGATTATAAATATATAACTTCACTAGAACTCAACACCAAAATAATCGCCAAGGAAGATTTAGCTATATTGGACATAAGAGACGCCGTAAATTTTGAAAAAAATCATATTCAAAAATCCATCAATCTTTCTCCGGAAAATTTTGAAAAAACAATTAGTGAACTAAATAAGGATAATTTAGTAGTAGTTGTGGGCTATGATTACGACAAGATGACCGATGTTTCTGCTGTTATAAAAAAACTTAAAATTGAGTTGAATTTTAAAAATGTTCTAGCGCTTACCGGTGGAATTAAAGGTTGGGCAGAAGAAGGCACCCCTCTTATTGGCGGCGGAGATAAAGAGTCTGCCCTGGACTGGTCCAAGGTGGACTACATCATCCCTGAGCAGCTCAAATTAGCCCTTGAGGGCCAATATCCGGTTTTTGTACTAGATGTCCGTTTGGCTTCTCAATATAGCACCGGACACATTCCTGGAGCGGTCAATATTCCCCTAGCAGAACTCGAAAAAAGAAAAAGTGAGCTCCCTGTTTCCAAGGAAATTTTAGTTTATGGCGCTAATAACGATGATGATTTTAAAGCGAGTGTTAAACTCAATGATTTAGGATTACTAGCCACTTATACTCTGCGCGGAGGCTTTGCTGCTTGGCAGGAAAAAAGATTTGAAATAGTAAAGTAGTAAATATTCAATTTACTTATTGAACAAAAAAACACCCCCAGAAAAGAGGGTGTTTTTTATTTTTTTTATTTAGTGATCACCGCTAGTACATCATCATTTTTCACAATCAAGTATTCCTCTCCATTTACGGATACTTCTGTCCCACTGTATCGGCTAAAGATAACTTTCTGACCCTTTTTAACGACTATTTTATTACTATCCCCCACCGCTACTACTTTGCCTATTTGCGGTCGTTCACCATCTGTGGCAGCTGATTCTGGTAAATAAATACCCGTTTCAGTTTTATTTTTTTCCACATTTTTTTCAGGAATAATTAAAATATTGCTTTTGAGTGGTTGAATATTCATACCTAATAAAGAATTCATCGTCAGATATTTTTAAAATCTGCAGCAACAATTCCTATTTATATTAATTAACTAAGCCTCAATCCATACTATATCTTAGTCAAAAATATGGAACTAGTCAATATTTTAAAGAAAAAATTATTTTTCATCTTTATGTCTGGCTTCATTATTTTTTTGAATTATCTCCCTTAATTTAGACAATTCTCTACCCGCATCCATGTTTTTTATTTTTTTTGGAGCCATAAAACGTGTCTGGGATAAACTTAATGGCTTCTCTTGTGGCTGATAAACCCGCTGTTCGGTCTCTATTTTTCCCTGCAAATTTGGTCGGTAATTATCTCTTTCGATACCATTAGCTTTAGCGGGATTAAAGATTTCACCCTCTTGGGAAATTCTTTTCTTATTTTCACTTTCCTCATTTTGTATTCTAGCAATTGCTCGCTGATAATCCTTTAAACAATCCTTACAAAAAGTAGGACGCTCTCCATCTGGCTTAAATGGTATTTGGATAGCTACCCCACAAGTATCACATTCTGAATCATGTAGTGTTTTATTTTTAACTCCTGGCTTTTCAACAGTCTCATCTTTCTTTGCAAGCAAGATTTCTTCCTGCACATTTAAAGATTCCTCCTTAACCGCCGTCTCATCATTAACTTTTATTTGCTCTTCAATTTTAATTGGAGCTATATTGGATTGAATATTATCTTTTTCAATAGCAGTCACTACCTCATTTTTTAAAACAGTTTGCGTATCTGCTTTAATAGGCTCAACATTGATAATTTTATCTTGAGTCAAATTAATCGACTCATCAATCTTAATTTCTTTTACAACGGGAGTATTATCTATTTGATTTTTTTTCTCCACCGCCTCATTTTTATTAACAAAATCCTTTCTAACTACAGGCTTAACGTAAGCGCTGCGTACTGGTTGTTGATTTCTATTTTCTAAAATATTTCTGCTGGTGTCCGTATTAACCAGCATACCTGTCCATCTAGCAATTTTCTCCTCAATTTCTTTTCTGTCTTTAGCATAGCGCTCTCTGGAAATTCGGATAACTTTTTCGGCGTTTTCCATTGTGCCCTCTAAATCAATGGGTGGTAAAGCTGTAGCGGAAAAAGCATTACCCGCAATTCCATCAATCATTAATTTTAGATAGATGCTAAACTTAGGCAAGTTAACGATATCATTCATCATAAAAACTGGCTCAAATTCCTTTTCCAGAAATTCCGCGTCCTCGGCTCCAACTCGAAAAGAAATAATAGTTCCCACATTACCAAAAATAGCATCTTTAACAACTGCACTACTGTCAGTCACGAGCTGATTAATATATTGGTGCGCCACTAACAAGTTTAAACGATATTTTCTAGCCTCTGACAAAATATTAGCAAACGATTCTGTTACGAAATTTTGAAACTCATCCACAGTTAAATAAAAATTCTTTCTTTCTTCTTCTGGCATATCCACTCTCTCCATCGCTGCTAATTGAATTTTAGTAACAATCATCCCACCCAAAAGTCGCATCGCATCTTCTCCGATTCTTCCCTTGGATAAGTTAACAATTAAAATTTTGTTATTATCCATTATTTCCCTCATGTTAATTGTGGATTTTGTTTGCCCCACAATATTTCTAATCAAGAAAGAAGAAAGGAATTGTCCCACCTTATTTTGAATTGCCGCCACGGCTTCTTTTCGAAAACGATCTTCCCATGTTTCAAATTCATCTACCCAGAAACCCTTTACCACCGGATCCTTTATTTTTTCATAAACTCTTTGGCGATATTTTTTATCACTCATCATCCGATTGACTCCCATCATTGTTGAACCAGGATAATCCAAAAGAGCCAACAGGGCATTACTTAAGATATATTCCATTCTCGCACTCCAGACATCTGGCCAAATCTTTTTAAATACCCCCATCATACCAGAAGCTACTAAATGCTTCTTATCTTCACTGACGGATTCCAAGATATTAAAAGCGATAGGAAACTCCGTATCCGCTGGATTAAAGTAAACTACATCATTAATTCTGTTGGCGGGAATAGCCTTAATTAACTTTTCTGCGGTATCTCCATGCGGATCAATATAGGCCACACCGTGACCATTGGCGATATCTTGCATTACAATATTTTCCAGCAGGGTGGTTTTACCCATACCAGTTTTTCCAATCACATACATATGTCGCTGTCGATCAGCGGTCTTGATACCAAATTTTATATTTTGGTTTCGAAAATTGGTTTTGGCAAAAAAAGTAATGTCTTGCATAATTATTTATTCTATACCTATTGGTAAATTAGCTGGTGCTGCCCCAGTTTTGTTTTCTATCTTATGCACTGCTGAAGAAATCACCGCCATATTTGGCAAATGAAATATTGTTGCCAATTCAGCTGTGTTTAAAAAGAAATTTTTCCCATCACGATTTCTTGCTCGATATCTTCTTAAAATTTTTCTTTGACGATAACGAGTTCTTGCGTCCACAAAAAGATGTAGGGCAAAAGTTTTACTATCATTATCCATAATAAAACTATTCAAATTAGCATCCGTAAACTGATTGAAACCACCAGCAAAAGAACCTATTACTACTTTATTAAAAGCTTCTCTGCGTCCCGCATAAATCATACGCATTTTAGTTTTAAATGATCCCTTACCCATCCCCTCTTCAATGGCCTTTAAGACATCCCGTTCACCTGGAGTAAGTTTAAATTCTAATGGAGCATCCAAAGCTTTTTCTTTCGCTGTCGCAAACTCGATTGGATTACCAGCCATCCCTTTAAAAACTGCCAAAAAAACATCCTTAATATCCCCAAAAATAGATTCAAACAAACCTTTAGATGCTGGCTTAGCTTTTCCAGCTAATTTGTCCACGATACCTTTTCCAGTCTCATATTCACCATCTCCATAAGGACTAATGATTAACTGAAACCAGAAATATTGTTTAGGGCCAATTTTACTTAAACTCTCCACGATTGTCGCCAAAGGATCTAGCGATTTTCCAGTAACACTTTCCTCAAACCATTTATAAGTTTTGATCGGATATGGATCTGGTTTTTTTAAAATAAAGTCTGTTCCCCAAACATTCCATTTTTTATTAGGAATAACCTTGGGAATATCAGTTACATAATCAGGAACCTCCTTCACTTCACAAGTGGGATACTGAGCATGAAAATTGGATTCCACTAAATTTTTAAATTGCTTAGCGACTCGAACATAAAAATGAATCTGACCCTCTTTACTCACTAGCTCCAAACTCAAATACATCCGGGTTTCACCATTCACAAATTCTTCAATCGCATTAATTCCCTTTGTTATTCCCATCAATCCATCATAAATCATCTCCATGGCCTGCGGAGTTTCTTCAATATTGCTAGGTGGAACCACTTCCAAAAGAACCCACTGCACCTTTGACCAATAACCCCCGATAGCATGATCCAACCACAAAATTTTAAACAACCAATACAGCAAAGGAGGAAAAACCAAAAACCATGAAATCGAAAGCATTTGCCCTAGATTATGGAAGAAGTTATTGGGAATTATTTCTCCTAAAATATCCATTTATTTTTATTTATTTTAACTAACCTTTTTATTGATACCTAAAGATCTCGTGATATCTAAACAGTCTTTTTGCTATTTTTATTTTTCAAGGAATATTTACGTCCATCCATTTTTTTGAAAAATTTATTTAAATTTATAATTACTGTAGTTTTCTTAACATTTCTAACTTTCAAGACCTTTTCTATAATTTCTTCTTGGGTTAAAGCCACTGCACTATTTTTTAAAATTTCCTCAATCACATCTCGCACAGTTCCTTTTTGATAACCCCATTCACTAAGAGCATAAGTACCACGGCCTACTAAAACGAATTTCTCATCTTTAATTAACTCGTTGTGCACTGTCTGAGGATGTGTTTTTTTCTTACTTAAACTATGTTTATCGATTAATTGAGCCACCTCTCTAAAGTGCAAAGGTTCCTTATTTTCTTTAATTATCAAGTAAGCTTTTTCTCGCACACCTTTAGGATTAATCTCTGTCCAGTGAAAAATACCCCACTTATCAAAAACACTTTTCTTAATCTCCTTAGAAACGTTTAGAAAATTTAAAAATTTCTGTTCTTCTAACTCTGGGTGAAATTTTAAAAGTTCAGCAAAAAACAAACTTGAATGCAAAGCCTTATTATGTTTATTTAAAACTGTCATCGCTTTTTCCTTAACCTCTCGCCAATGAACTATATCAAACTTACTTAAAGCGACAGCTTCCTCCATTTCTAACTCAGCTTCTATAACATTAAAGTTATCTGAACAATGCAAAATAAAATTAATAAAATTTTCCTCTTTTTCATGCTCGATTATCAATTCTATTAATTCTTTCTTTGAAATTATACCATGTTTTTTTTCTACCACAAAACTAATCTTGCTCTCTGCCGCTTTAAATAATTGGTCATTCTTGGATCGGTGCTTTACTTTGGAAATAGCCTCTCTTATTATCTGACGCACTCGCTCTCGAGTAATTCCATAAGTATCGCCGATCTCTCCTAAAGTTTTAGTTCCCTTTTTGTTAAAACCAAAACGCTCAGCAATCATTACAATCGCTCGCTCATTTATTTCCTTAGTGATTGACTTAACTACTTCTTCAAAAAATAAATTATTAGAAGTTTTTTTACTTACAGTTTTTTTCATAAAATAAAAACAATAAAATTTAGCAACTCAAATTATATTTACTAAAAATTACCCCAAACAATATTAAACAATTAACAACAACTGCATAATCACCTTAAATTATGAGCTCTTTATCAATTAAGAAAGATTATCACATAATTGCATAAATTGTCAAGCGTTGATTTGTCCAGGCTTATCATATATACTTACAGATACTTTAAGGACCCCCAAGTTAATTGGTGGCAGGCAACTCCCCCAATTATTTAGATAGTGTAGTGTTCTATATATGGCTAGCGCTAAAGGTAATAAAAAAATTGAGGAACTTCGCGTTCCTCCTAATAATGTTGAAGCTGAGCAGTCCATTTTGGGCTCTTTAATGCTGGACAAAGATGCGATTGTTAAAATAGCAGATTTTTTATTACCGGTTGATTTTTACAAGCATACCCATCAAGTAATTTTTGAGGTAATGCTCAGTCTTTACGAAAATCGCGAACCTATCGATGTACTTAGTATCTCTAATAAATTAGATGAGGTTGGCAAATTGGAAAATATTGGCGGCTCTAGCTATATCGCATCCTTAGTAAATATTGTCCCTTCAGCTGCCCATGTAATCCATTATGCTAAAGTGGTTCAGAAAAAAGCCATGCTCAGAAGACTGATTAGCGCGGCCGATCATATTGTGGAAATGGGTTATTCTGGCAATGAAGATGTGGAAAGAATTCTCGACGAAGCGGAACAGGGAATTTTTAAAGTTTCTCAAAAATATTTAAAACAAGATTTTATCCCAATCAAGTCAATTTTGGAAAACGCCTTCAATCGTATTGATGAACTTCACCGTGATGATGGTAGTCTTCGTGGCGTGCCATCAGGCTTTACTGATCTGGACAAAGTTTTAGCCGGTTTTCAAAAATCAGATTTAATAATTTTAGCTGCTCGACCCTCCATTGGTAAAACCACTCTGGCACTGGACATTGCTAGACAAGTGGGGGTCCAAGCTAAAATTCCAGTGGGTATCTTCTCCTTAGAAATGTCATCCGACCAACTTATCGACAGGATGCTCGCTGCTCAAGCCGGGATTGATCTGTGGCGCTTACGAACTGGAAAATTACGCTCTAGTGGCCCAGAAAATGACTTTGAAAAGCTTAACGAGGCTATGGGTATTTTAAGTGAAGCCCCTATTTATATCGATGACACCGCTTCGGCTAATATCATGGAAATGCGTACCATGGCTAGGCGACTTCAAACTGAACACAACTTGGGACTTATCATCATCGACTACTTACAATTAATGGAAGGCCGCTCTCGAGCGGGTGATAACCGAGTACAAGAAATTTCAGAAATTTCTCGAGCTTTAAAACAACTGGCCCGTGAGTTAAATATCCCTATTATCGCTCTCTCTCAGCTATCTCGACAGGTAGAATCCCGCTCACCGCAAATTCCTAAATTATCTGATCTTCGTGAATCTGGCTCTATCGAGCAGGACGCCGATGTAGTAATGATGCTTTACCGTGAGGACCGCGAAAAACCTGATACTCCCAACAAACAAATTGTGGATGTGCTTATCGCCAAACATAGAAATGGTCCGGTTGGCCGAGCTAGTCTTTACTTTGAAGAACAATCCACTACTTTCAAAAATCTAGAGAGAATTCATAACGGCCAAGGTTCCCAAGAAGTCTATATGGAAAACTAAACCAGAATTATTATTTATTTAAAGTTAACGCATTAAAGAGTTCCTTTTTAAAATTAAGTCATTTGAAATTCATTTTAAATTAAAAATTCAAAATTAAAAATTAAACCCATGTACCCAAAAATATTTCAAAAATTAATTGATAACTTTTCCGCCCTACCCTCAGTCGGTCCAAAAATGGCGGAGAGATTGGTTCTCTTTCTTTTCAAACAAGACCAAGAAAAACTTTTAGAATTTGCAAAAAATTTAACCGAACTTAAAAAATTACGTCATTGCAAAAAATGTTTCAATATTTCAGAAAAAGAAGAATGTGAAATTTGTCTCAATAAAAATCGCTACGTACACACCATCTGTGTAGTAGAAGATCCTTTGGATATAATTTCTATTGAAAGGACTTCTATTTATAAAGGTATTTATCATGTTTTAGGTGGTTCACTCGATGCCAATACCGAAAACTCTGACCTTAAAGTTAATGAACTTTTGGAAAGAATCAAACAAGAAAAACCTCAAGAAATTATTATCGCCACCAATCCAACTACCGAAGGGGATTTAACCTCTCTTTATTTACGCAGAAAACTCCAAGATTTCCCAGTTAAAGTTACTCGCCTTGGTAGAGGATTATCTAATGGTGGAGACATTGAATACGCTGACGAAATAACCTTAGGCAGCGCCTTGACTAACCGCGAGCAAATGAATTAGACTAATTTTAAAGCAGTTCTTTTTTTATCAACTTCGTTTATTGGTTAGAAGTGTATTTCACCTTATTTTTATTAATTCTACAAGGAGAAAGCGCATGAGCGATAAATTTGGAATCTTAAAGCAACCCAGCTCCATGGCCATCAATAGCACCATTTTATCCAGTCAACAGCCTGTGGATAAGGAGGCACTAGAGATAATTCTTTTTGCAACCGAGGGTGGTTTAGGTTGCAGGGAAACCGCCGAATACATTGCCCAGACCATTGAAAGCTCTGCCGATTTTGATCAAGATTTTTTTGACATAATCAAAGAGCTGATCGCTAGCGACTATTTCTTTCCTACTCCACAGATAGCAGGGTTAATCTACACTTACTTAACACGTGTCGGAGACATTTTTGAAGCTCCGGAAGATGATTTTGAGATGGATGAATTTGGGGAAATTTCACCTGAAGAAGAAAAGGAGGAATGTTATGGGTTCTAATGACTCTAAGAAAGATAATCCCCCGCTAGTTAAGAGAGTTGCAGAAACTAACGATCATGGACAGGATTCTATCCCTGAAAGACCATGCTGTCCTTTTTGTGGAAGATGTCTAGATGGACCTTCATCTATCCCGCCTAACGTCCTCCAAGAAGAATCCACTGGTGGATTTTGGTAATAATTCACCCTTCCCACCCACCGCCGAGACTCGCGTCCAATCCTGGATTCGAGTCCTTTTTTTATTTTTAATATAAATTAAATTAACGCCAAATAATAGATGGTTATCGTGTAGAGATGAAGCACTGCTTCATCTAATAAAAAACATAGCCTGCAATATCACATCTCTGCAATTTTTTAGACGTAGCAATGCTACGGTCCCTACATCTCACCAAAAATGAAAACCAGCAGCGATGTTAGTGTCCGCTACTCTGCCCGCTTCAAGCGGGCTTTTGAATTTAGTCCTTAATGCATTCTGGTCCACACCTTACGGATAAAATAAAAATAAATCAACTCGAAAAGAGCGTTAAGAAACTTTGTTACGTAGCGGATGCGAAGTCTGAAGTTTTAGCGATAAGAGTTAGATTTATTTATTTTAGTAGTACGTGTGGCAGTTTTTTGTAACTTCTTTTGCTGCCAAAAAAGTTAGTAAAAAAATATTGGTAACAAAGATTTGTAATTCAAAAGCGCACATCGGATAAAGTCGGTGGTTTTTCTGGTTAACGAAAAAACTCTTCGCTTTCACGAAGAGTTTTGAAATATTTGATATTGATTTTGATTACCCAATCTTGGTAATTTCCACTTCAGTAATTTGTTGTCGATGACCAAATTTAACTTTGTATCTCTTTTTAGCCTTATGCTTAATTCCCCAAACCTTCTTATCTTTTTCTTGAGTTAAAATTTTTCCCTCAACTACAGCACCCTCTAAAAAAGGAGCTCCCACCTTTACTTCCTTTTCATCTCCCACAAATAAAACCTCGGAAAATAACACGCTATCCCCAACTTGTCCCTCGATTTTTTCAATTTTAATCTTATCTCCTTGGGCGATTTTATATTGTTTTCCGCCAGTTTTTATAATTGCCAACATATCTTTATAAATCAAAAATTATCCAGTCGCTTACGACCACAGACTTAATCATATATTTTTACCAGAAAAAGTCAATAGCCAGCACTGTTCTAAATGTTCTATGTGCTTCAAATGTTCTAAGTGTCGCAACTTATAATTTAACATTTTTGACATTTACAACAATTTTAACAATTTGAACATCTAAAACATTCTAAAACCTAGCATCCTTATCAATAGACATCTTTTTCTTAACTGAGCGTGCTCCCCGCATAATTCTAGTCCAGAGCTTGTCTTTCTTTCTAGTAATTTGAGTTTTCAATTCCTCAACTACTAAATCAATTGAACCCTCAACACTTTCCGTTGTCTCTTCGGCTCGAAATAAATCTCGAGGAGTATGAATCATCACTTCTACTCTACGTAAGCCTTTTTTATCCATATCAACCTCTACCTCAACTTTAGTGATACTTTCTAATATTTTTTCAATAGTCGCGAGTCTTTTTTCGATATAGCCTCGCTGTGTATCATCAATTGTAATGTTTTTGTAAAGATATTTTATGTTCATACGTTTGTGGATAATTCCTATATATTTTTATAAAAATATATAAAATTATCTTTAATTAATTAATAAAAATTACTAACCCCAGATAAAGCCCTAAACCCTACTTTCAGTAAGCTGCGGAGAATTTGCTCAAAACGAGCTCGTCCACTGAAGCTTTAGCGTAGGTGGATTAAAAATCATTAATCTCAAAACCCTATCCGACTAATTTCTTCTTCTAACTGCACACCGTAACTATCTCTAACTTTTTGTTTCAAAAAACTACTCAAAATTATCACATCCTCCGCGCTAGCTTTGCCACTATTCATAATAAAATTACCATGTTTTTCACTCACCTGTGCGCCCCCAATCTTTTTTCCTTTAAAACCCAGATCGTCGATAAACCATCCTGCCGGAAGCTTTTCTCCTCTCATTTTCATTTCCATATCATGCTCGAATTTCTCAATAGTTTTTGCGTCAGTCACTTTAGGATTCTTAAAAAAACTACCCGCACTCGGCCCCACTGGCTGATTATGCTTTCTTTTCTCAATAATTGCAGCAATTTCTGCCTCATTACTGACATCAGTTTTCGCCAATTTAAATCTCACCATAACGATAACCAAACTATCCGATTCTTTAATCAAACTACTACGATATTTAAATTGACATTGCTCTCCAGTTAAAGTTTCTATCGTTAACTCCTCTTTATTTAAATCAATAACCCCCACACTAAGGACCGAATCTTTAATTTCACCACCAAAAGCCCCTGCATTGCCTCGCACCGCCCCACCTACCGTACCCGGAATTCCCGCTGCCCATTCTAAACCAGTTAACTTATTTTTAACCGAAAAATTAACCAGATCCATTAATTTTACCCCAGCTGCACAAATAATCTCCACCCCATCGACAATCTCTATTTCGCTGTTTTTTATCCTTATTACCAATCCATCAAATCCATTATCACTAATCAAAACATTTGATCCGCCACCCAAAATAAATATTTTTAATTTGTTTTCTCTGGCATACTGCACGGCCGCTACAATCTCTTCCTTACTGGCTACCTCCACAAAAAACTTTGCTCGACCACCTATCTTAAAGGTGGTAAGTGGCGCCAATTCAACATTTTTTTCAATTATAATATTCATAAATTCAATCGAATTAGTTGAGAATATACCCAGGTATATACTTAAGTATATACTTTTATTTTATCGTTTTTTCAAATCCCTAATTACTAGCACTCCCTTTCCTCGATCCTCTACCGTCAATTTTTGTTTCTCTCTCCAGCGATATTTACGCACCATTTCTCTAGGAATAATTATCGAGTAACTATGATTAGAGGTCTTATTTAATTTTCTAACTTCCTTCTCCATCTCATTTTTAGATTAAAAAATAAATTATTCTTCACCTCTATTATATCATACCCCCAGTATCTTGGCACGACCCTATTATTTGAGCATAAATCATATAGCTTGAGGGAGTCACTGGTCACAAAAACACAATAAATCCCGTCACTCATAAGTGACGGGATAAATCTGCATTAAATATGCGCAGAGACGAGGCATTGCCTCGTCTCTGCTTCAATTTTTAAACAATTTCAACATTAATTATTTAAAAATTTAAATTATCGGATATATTTATTTTTTAAATTATGAGTCACGTGCCAGACATCCCCTGCTCCCATAGAAATAATTAAATCATTTTCCCCCATTTTTTCTCTAATAATTTCTGTTGCCTCCTCAATAGTTGGCACATACTGAGCTTTTTGTGGACTATAACGATTGATCAACCGCACTAAATCTCGTGAACTCACATTCCCTTCAGTTTCCCTGGCGCTACCATAAATATCCAAAATAATAACTTCATTTGTATTATCAAAACTTTGAGAAAAATCTGAAAGTAGTGCCTCTGTGCGACTAAAGGAATGTGGATGAAAAACAGTAATAATATTTTTTTGAGGAAAAATATTCCTCGCTGTTTTAAGAGTAGCCTTTACTTCCTCTGGATGATGAGCATAGTCATCAATTAAAATAGCTCCTTTGTTTTCTCCGATATATTCAAACCTTCTGGCTGTTCCCTGAAAAGTTTTTAAGGCATCTGCCACTCTCAAGTTATTTAAATTAAATTTATGACACAGGGCAATTACGGCTGTAGTATTGAGGACATTGTGCTTTCCTGGTAGAGCAATCATAAATTTGCCCAGAGAACTTTCCTTAAAAAAAACTTCGAAAGATTGACTAACACTATTATTAATTTGAAAATTATTAATCTTAAACTCAAAATTCTCTATTTTAAAATTACTGCCATCGGAAAATCCATAACTAATTTTCTGGCAACTGGCTGCCTTAGCTATTTCCACTACATCGCTATCATCATTACAATAAACAAGAAATCCATGACGAGGAATTTTTTTTACAAAATCAATAAAGGCTTGCTTATAATCAGTAAAATTTTTAAAAAAATCAGGATGGTCATAATCAATACTGGTTAAAATAACCGCCCAAGGGTTATAGTTCATTAACTTATTTTGATATTCATCCGCCTCGATAATAAAATAATCCCCGCTACCCGCTAAACTATTACCCTGCCAATCTTTAACCTTGCTTCCCACTAGGGCACTGGGCTTTAATCCCAATTCTTTAAAAACAGTAGCTAGGATAGCTGTAGTAGTGGTCTTACCATGTGTCCCACAAACAGCGATACCCATCTTCTCATTAAATAATTCAGCCAAGGCCTCTGGGTAACTAATCGTTGGAACTCCTCGACTAATAGAAGCGAGTAATTCGGGATTCTCCCTACTTACACAAGTAGAATAAACTGTTTTATAAATATCTGCCGGTAAATTTTTACTATCATAATTATCAAAAACCTCAATGCCATTTCTTTTCAAAACATCTCCGTAAAAATGATCACCATTATCTGAACCCAAAACTTCAAAACCTAACTTTTTATAAATCACCGCCAAAGCCGAGGTTCCTGCCCCCTCGATACTTATCATATAAATTTTTTTCTTTTGCATATTTTTAATTTATACAATGATCTTATTTAGTTTTTTAGTTTATCACAATTATTGGGCTAAATCAATGATTCCTTGGGCAATCTTATCCGCAGCATCCGCATGATAAAATTCTCGAATATTTTTAGATAAACTCTCTCGATAAATCTGATCGCTAAGAATTTTTTCTATTCTGCCGATTAGCATATTTCTGCCGATATTAGATTCCTCTAAGACGATAGCGCCCTTTTTCTCCGCAATAAGATACGCATTCATACCCTGATGGTTAGAAGCTGCTGAAGCCAATGGTATTAAAATACTCGGCTTTCCATAAGCAGCAATCTCTGAAATGGAGTTTGCCCCTGAACGACTAATGATAATATCTGCTGCGGCCAAGGCATTTTTCATATTGTTTGAATCGATAAAGGCTACTGGATAATAACCATCGCGACCCTCCTTCACACCCTTGGCCCGAATTAATTTAATTACTTGTTCATAATTGCTTACTCCAGTCTGATGAACAACCTGAGCTACTTTTGTTAATTCGCCAATAATATTAGCGATAGCTAAATTAATATTTTGCGCCCCCTGACTGCCTCCCAGTATTAAAATAATCGGCTTAGATTCAGTTAAGCCAAGCTCTTTCAAAAAAGTCGCTTTATCTCCTTTGGTAATATCCGCTCTAATTGGATTGCCAGTAAGTAAAATCTTTTTTTCTGCAAAATATCTCTTAGCCGTTGGGTAAGAAACCGCAATTCTCTCTGAAACAATCCCAATAATTCGATTAGCTAGTCCAGGCATCGCATCAGACTCGTGCGTCAAAATAGGAATCGCATACACCCAGGCAGCCAGAGCCACTGGGACAGAAACATGACCCCCTTTAGAAAAAACTACATCTGGCATATACACCAAAAGATGCCACAGGGCCTGAATAATTCCAACTGGAAACTTCAAACAATCTACGAAATTATTAAAAGAAAAATATCTCCTAAATTTTCCACTCATCACATATTTAGTAGGGATGGAATTTTCTTTCATCACCTTTGTTTCCATCTCTCCTTTTGAACCCAAATAAAGAATCTCTACTTGGGGATCCTTTTCCCTTAATTTTTCAACCACCGCAATCAATGGAAAAATGTGGCCGCCCGATCCTCCTCCCGTTATAACTATTCTTGTCATTTTTTTGGTAACTAGCAGCCAGTAACTGGTAACTAGTAGTTAATTATTGATAAATCTTTTAAAAATTTTGTATCGCTTCAATTTAATGTTCTCTGGTAATAATTGTATTATGCCCTAGACTCACAAACCTTTTTTAATACCTAGTTATTACTAGCTACTAATCACCAGCTACGAGTTACTGATCCTACTGCCATGTATAGGAATTAAAAGCCCAGTGTGCCATTTCTCGAATATCCTCCCACATATAAGGATCATTTAAAACCACCGCAATAATTTTATGCTTTTTGGTACTATCTTGAGCGGCGAGCATCAAAGATTTCCCAGCCAAGGGAGTAAATCCAGTTTTTGTCCCCAAACACTCTGGCATCTCATCTAGCAATCTATTTGTATTCATTATATCATGAGAAATTTTTCCATCCATAGAATAAACTTTGGTATCACGAATTTTAAAGGTATCCCAAATCACCTTGTACTGCATAGAAAAAGCGGTGATTCTGGCAATATCGTAAGCGCTTGAATAACATTCTGTTTCTCGTCCTTCAAGCTCAAGTCCCGAAGGAGTACAGAAATTTGAATTATTTAGACCCATTTCCTTGGCACGATCATTCATCATTTGGGCAAAATTTTCCTGGCTACCAGCAATATGTTTCCCTAGAGCAATCGCTGAATCATTAGCACTATTCATCAACATTGCTTTAAAAAGTGATCCAGCAGAAATAACCTCACCTACCCGCAAACGATTACCGATACAATTACCTGAAGAAGGGCAACCAATTTTAGTGCCATCAGCAAAAACAGCTTCTTCATCAATGGTGACAGCCTCTTTTTCCAAATCATCAATATTTTCAACTACCAAAACCGCCGTCATAATCTTAGTCAAAGAAGCAATCTGGCGCTCCTCTTTTCCATTATTATAATGCAAAATAGTGCCCGAATCTGCGTCCAGAATAATTGAGGAATGTGCTCTAAAAATCTCCAACTCTGGGGAATACTCATTTTTGACCGGCAAATAACTAGAAACTGGAAAGTTATATTGATTAACTAAAGTATCGTTACTCGAAGAAACATTGATGTCAGAATCCCCTTTGACCATCGGGGCATCCGCTAGCTCATTCTCTACACTGATACTTTTGGAAAAATACCTTTCTCCAATAAAATCATTGTCTAAAAAAAATCCCAGGGCTAAAAATACTAACCCCCAAATAATTATTATTTTTATAGAAAACAACTTTCTTAACATAATAAATTTATTTTTCTGTATTTAAATTAATGATCGATTCTACTCTTTTATCTTTGGATAAATTTTCATAATCAGGGAGTTCCTCTATTTTTCCAATACCCATTTTTTTTATAAATTCAGTCGCAATACTGTATAGATATCCTCGCTGATCATTATCATTTACATTTTTGATAATCAACCCTCGCATAAGCAAATTGCGCAAAGTAAAGCTAGAGTTTACTCCCCGAATTGCCTCAATATCTGAATGGGAAACAGGTCCCCGATAAGCCACAATTGCCAAAACCTCTAAGGCTGTTTTGGTCATATTTTCTTGCAGATTTTTTTTGATAGTTTTTTCTACAATTTCAGCGTTATCAGGATTGGTCACCAGCTGAATGGCCTTTTCATTTTTGACAATATTAAATCCCCGCTGTGCAGTATTATACTCTGAAATTAATTCCTCTACTGCCTGTTTAATCGCCTCCTCATCCACTTCAATAATTTTAGCTAGCTGAGCATATTCAATCTCCTCGCCCCTAGCAAATAAGATACTTTCAATAATTGATTTTAATTTTTCTTTTTCCATATTATACGCTTACTATTTTAGTTACCTCGCTTAAGTTTAATTTCATAAAACATCTCATCTTGCTCCACTATGACAATTCGTCTCTTTACCATTTCCAATACCGCTAAAAATGAAACGATTATCTCAACCTTATCCTCCCCCTTTTTGATCAACTCACTAAAATTAAACTCTGCCTTAAGGGTTAGCATCTTCTTGAGACTATCGATACGCTCCTTAAGAGAAATTATTCTAGCCACTTTTTCCTCTTCTAACTTTTCCAAAATGGGAATCTGACCCAAAATATCCTCATAAATACTGGCTAATTCACTAGGGCCGATTCCTTTAGGTGGAGAAAATCGAACCTCCACTTCTAAAAAATTGTCTCGGGAAAAAGATTGCCGCTTATCATTATAAATCGTTTCCAACTGTTGAGCGGCTATTTTAAACTTTCGATATTCTGCTAATTGTTTTTCTAAATCAAAAATTTCTTCTTCCTCTTCGTTACTTAAATCTAAGAGGGGCAACAATGCTTTAGATTTAATTAAAATCAGTTTTGCTGCCACAGTTAAAAAATCAGCCAAATTAACTAGATTGATATCTTCTTTCTTTTCTAGATAATCTAAGTACTGATCAGTTATCTGCGCCAAGCTGATATTAGTAATATCCATCTTCTCCTTACTAATTAAATCAAGGAGAAGATCCATTGGGCCCTCAAATTGTTCCAACATAACCTTATACATCATGTCTATCTTACTATTTTTTAAAAAACTTAGCAATCTTGCCGTTTCTTACAAGCTGCTTACTTCTAACGTTTTTCACCGTCGATATTTCTCATTAAATCTCGCATCATCCAAATACCTACCAATAAAAAAATAGCAAATAATAAATTTAGCACCTTATCCACTATAATAAAAAATTCATTTTTTATAAAAACATCCAATACTGTAGCTAAAAAAATAAAGACCAAGGCTACAAAAAAAACCTTATAGGCCGAGTCAAGCTTCATCTCTACTCGCCAAATAATTCCCAAGGTAAAAACTAGCGAAAAAGCCAATAGAATTAAGGATATAATTTGTAAACCAATCACCAAATAATTTTGCATATTTTTTTCATCCACCTTAAGGATGTGTTTATTTTTTTAATTAATAAAACCTCTTCTTTTTAAAACTTTTTCCGTTATATGAAAAACTGCTCGCTTATATAAATAATGCTCACGCATAGCAGCTATCGAGAAAAATGATAAAAATGAGGTAGACCCAATAAATAGCCAACTCAAATTACCCACTAAATCATGATAAGTCAAATAAGTAGTCGCCCCGATTTTGAGCAACGGCCGATCTTTTAAAATAAACGTGCTTTCATCACTGACAGTAATGCCCGAAATACTAGCATCTATTCTTAATCGATATTCGCCTAGCTCCAAAGAGAGTGGCAATGGGATATATTTTTCTACTCTCAAATTTTTCTCCAAAATATATTCTTCATTATAGTGAGATGCAATTTCATTTTTTTCGTTGATTAGTGTATAGGAAATTTTTAAAGGTAAACCACCCACCACAACATCACTAAAATCAATACTAGTTCCAAGACCCTCACCCCGATAAGCCTCCCTATCAACACTTACACCTCGAATATAAATATCGTTACTCAATGAAATATCTAGATTAAAAGGCTTTTTAACTACGGGTTGCTTAGTTGAGCTAAAGTCACTTAAGGTTAAATCAATCTGCTCTTTTTTCTTTTTCTTCTCTGAGTTATCTTCGTCTTTGGCCAATATCTCAAAATTTAGACTATCTTGAGCCAAGACTATTTCTCCGTCTAAATCCAATAATTTAACATAAATCAAATAATTACCCACTAAAAGATTACTATTAAACCTCCACTGCCAAAATCCATTTTGATTAGTTAAAGTTTTAGCATAAAAAGCATTGTCACCATAGATTTCTAGTTCCACCCAAGCATCAGCTCTCGAAGCGATACCCGAAAAAAATGGTTGCTGATTTTCTGTTGTTATAGTTCCCGCCCAACTAGTCATTGATCTTCCTTCAAAATCATCAATTTTAACATAATAAGTGATTGGCGCCTCACAGCCTTGAGTTGAAATATTTATAACTTCCGAATTTGCTACGCCAGCTGGTCCACTAGCCACTACATAATAGTTATAACTAAAATTATTTAATAAATTTTCATCTAATAAAAAATTATCCGTTATGTCATCGGCAACCGAATTCCCCTCCCGAAAAACATCGTAGCTCGTCGCATCCACAACATTTACCCAGTCCAAACGAACGACAGAAAGATTGTTGCTATCGCAAAAACTATTGCCACTTACCACTGGCTGAGTCGGTGGCCCAAAAATTCTTATCATAGCACCAACCATAGCGCCAGCCACTCTTTTTTTGTTATTCAAATCAGATAAAAAAACTCCACTTTCTCCAAAACTTAAAACCAGTAAATATGCCACTAAAAATAAGCCTGTTATCCAGGCTTGAATTTTTAATATTTTTATAATATTTTTTTTCTTATTATTTTTCATCTAACTAAATTATAACATATCCAAAAATATTTTTCCCACAAAAAAACACTCGTTAGAAAACAAGTGCTTTTCAAAAAACTATTTCAAATATTTACCATACTTAGCGGGGTCATAATAGCAGTGTGGGTTAGGATATTCATCTGGATCCAAACAACACTCCATATCTAGATGCTTTCCCTTACCCTTATCACTTTTTCCCGGCTTGTCTTTATCCTTCTCGCAAACTAGCCTACCACCCACTACCTTATGAGACGCTGGCTTAGGGGCAGTTATTCTTGGCTGAACCGCTCTGGGTTTTGGCCTGACAATATCAATATTTTCAAATTGAGAAATAGCTGCAAAAAATTCTGGCAAATTATCACTCACCTCCACCATCAAATCATTATCTGTTTGAATTTCCCTTACAATGGGTGCAATATTATACAAATACTGACCCTTGGTTACTGAAAAAAATAATACTGGGAAATAACAATCATCTAATGGGGAAATATAAATCTCCTCTGCTGGATAATCACCTGTCTCCAACACGTGCCCCTCTAATGAATTACAACTACCGGAATTCTTTAGCTCTAAATTTTTAACTTTAGGAAATTCACTAGTACTAGAGAGCTCCTTAATTTTATTAATGTTATAAACTGAAACTTCAAAACCTAAAATATTTTTTTCTTCTGGCAATTTACTTAAAAAAGAAATTCGATATTCCGCTAATGCATCTTTCTTGTAAGTACTAATTGTTGGCACCCCCCAATCTTCGGGATATTTTATCTTAAAACCATACCAATCGCTGCTAAATTCCTTCCACCCTTGGGTTTGGATATTGTCCTGAATAGATCGAATATTGTCTATACTATTTTCTTCAAACTCAGCCACTAAACTCTCATCCACCACTAGCATTTCGCCCCTTTCCTCTACGACCTCCTTTATCCTGCTAGTATATTGCCCCATGACTAAAAATACTACAGCCACCAATATCGCCACAGAAACAATACCAATGTCACGCTTGAGGTTTGTCTCGCAAACCATACCTGTACAAAAAATATTATTCCATTTTTTTAAAGTTACTTTTGTTTTTTGATAAAAAGAATTTAGCCTCTCTTTAATCATCATATTTCTCAAAAATTCTTGGGCAACAGTTAACCTAGCAACAAAGTTTTTTTTAACTTCCCAGCCTTTGTTTACGAGTTTTTCTTTGGCTATTTTAATTGTAGAAACTTTCTGTTCTAAGTTATCGGTTGTTTTTATTATTTGTGTTTTAAAATCCTTTTTAATCTTTCCTCGTTTCTTGTGTTTTCCTTTTTTACTCATATTTATGTCGGATTTAATTATTTCCAATTATCCTAACATATTTGTAGTTTTTAAGTCAATTTAAAAAATATTTAGCCTTTCCAGCCATCTTATATAAAATTGCATTTAAGCTATTTCGATAAAAAATTGAGGATACTTTTTTCTTAACCTCCGTCGCATAGCAATGGCGTCATTTTTTGTTTTTAAAAATCCCACCACTGTTGGACCCTTGCCGGTAATCTCAGCGCCCACTGCCCCAAAAACAATTAAGGCATTTTTAATTTCTTTGATCACTGGAAATAATTCCTCAGCAACAATGGAAAAATCATTATAAACATTTTGGCCAATACATTCTGCGCTATTACCGCATTTTAATAATTTCCGTGAAATATTTTTTCTTTGTGAATTTTCCATAAACCACATGCGCTCATCCAACTGCGAATAAGCCCAGGCGGTGCTAATTTCTCCTTGAGGATTTATCAATAATAAATTAAGTTTAGGAAAATTTTTAATAGTTTGCACCTTTTCTCCCGCCCCCTTAACCAGTGCCTCTTTCTTTTTAGAAATAAAAAAGGGAATGTCTTTGCCAACCTCCGCCGCCAGAGTCACTAAATCCTTATATTTCAAGGGTTTTTTGAAATATTTATTCAGCGCCAACAAAACCGCAGCTCCATTTGAGCTACCCCCACCTAATCCCGCCGCCAAAGGAATTCGTTTCTTTATCTTGATATTTAGTCCTACTCTTTTCCCTGAAACTACAAAAAATTTCTGGGCAATTTTGTGGCAAATATTTTTTTCATCAATGGGAACATTTTTATTATTACAAATTATTTTAATTCCCGTTTGACGATGGTTGAAGGTTATTTCCACTTCATCTTTTAAATTTTCAGTTTTATACATCACTGAACGCAGATCATGAAAACCATTGGGAAGTTTTTTGATAATTTCCAGGGTTAAATTAATTTTGGCTGGTGAAAACAATTTAACTTTTTTCATCTTTTTTAAGACTAATAATTACAAATACTTGTATGCCTTCTCCTCGCCCAAAAGCCGTTAAACCCTCTCCGCTAGTAGCATTGATTCCCAACTGTTGTTTGTCTATCTCTAGAATCCTTGCTAAATTATCCTTTATTTTATCCTCTATTGGTAATATTTTTGGTCTTTTTCCCTCAATAGAAATACCTAGATTATTAACCGCATAACCAGCCTCTTTAAGGTGATTTTTGGCCACCTTTAGATATTCTCCACTATCAATTATTCCCCGCTGACACATCTCATCTGCATACACAGAAAAATTAACTCTTCCCAAAGATTGCTCAATCGCCGCACAAATTGCATGTAAAATTAAATCTCCATCAGAATTCGATACTAACCCTCGCTCTCCGCCAATCTCAACTCCACCTAAAATTAGTTTTTTATTCTCATCCTCACTAAAGCGATGAGAATCTTGTCCAAAACCTATTCTAAACATAATTGTGATGATTACTTAATTAACAATTATACCGTGCAAATAATAATGCAATCCATAGCAGTGTTGAAAGTTTAATATAATTTTAAAAATCTTATTAAATTTTCTTTAAAATTATTTTTGCCAGCTCGAAATCCAACGGGGTAGTAATTTTAAAATTATTTGTACTCGCCTCTACAATTTTAACTTTTTTGCCCAATCGCTCTACCAGAGAGACATCATCTGTGCCTAGAAAATTATCTTGTTTAGCTTGACGAAAAGCCTTTAGGGCCAAGGTTAGTTTAATAGCTTGCGGGGTTTGCATATTCCAAAGATTATGCCTCTCTACCACACCTATAGAAAAATCTTTGTTATCAACTTTTCGAATAGTATCTTTGGTTTTATGGGCCACGACTGCTGCACCAAATTTATTGGCACTATTAATAACTGTTTCAATTTCATTTTTTGTCACAAAGGGGTTGGCACCATTATGAAAAAGAACTATTGCATTATTAATTTCTTTAAAATTTTTTCCAATAAACTCTACCCCATTTTGTGCGCTATCTTGGCGCTCCGGCCCACCAATTATCACCGCCTTCACTTTTTTTAAATTATATTTCTTTACAATTTTCTCAAAGATTTCTTTTTCGCCATCCTTAACCACTAAAATAATTTTATTTATCAAGGTTGATTTTTGAAAATTTGAAATTGCATAATAAATCAGTGGCTTATTGGCCAGCTTTAAAAGAGTTTTGTTTTTTCCTGCTCCCATGCGACTCCCTGTGCCTGAGGCTAAAATAATTGCGATATTCATAAATTATTTAATAAAAGGTAATTAACCCCAGGGGCAAGCCCCTGGACCCTGTTTACTAGCAAGCTGTGGAGAATTTACTCAAAACGAGCTCGCCTACCGAAGCTTGGGCGTAGATAGATTAAAAAACTCCATCGATTTTTCTCTTGACCACAAAATAGCTTGATTAATTTCTGCCAAACTAGGGTTTTTAATATTTTTATGCGCTTCCATAACCTGCTTAATTATTCTATAAATTTCTCCAAATCGACAGTCTCCTCTTAAAAAAATTTCCACCATAAAATCATTGGCGGCATTCATCACCGCTGGCAATGTCCCCAATTCTCTGGCAGCCCAAAAGGCTAAACCCAAACAAGGAAATCTCTCCAAGTCAGGCTCAGCAAAGGTAAGATTTTTATTAAATTCAAATCTCTTAATTGGTGCTTGCCAACGCTCAGGATAAGAGAGTGCATATTGAATAGGCAGTCGCATATCTGGCTCGGATATTTGCGCGATGATGCTCGCATCAGTGTACTCCACCATCGAATGGATGATACTTTCTGGATGAATAACTACTTTTATTTTTTCAATGGGCATATCATACAACCACATTGCTTCAATTACTTCAAAACCCTTGTTCATTAGAGTTGCTGAATCAATGGTAATCTTTTTTCCCATTGCCCAAGTTTTATGCCCCAAAGCTTGGACCACTGTCGCTGATTCAATCTCCTCCTTAGTTTTATCTCGCAGTGCCCCACCTGAACAAGTAATAATTAATTGCTCGACTGTTTTAATATCTTCACCATTTAAACATTGAAATAGAGCACTATGCTCCGAATCAATTGGCATAATCTTTACCCCATTTTCTCTAGCTGCCTTTAATACAATTTCACCAGCTGCCACCAAGGCCTCCTTATTTGCTAGGGCGATGTTTTTCTTTTTTTCGATAGCGACTAAAGTAGCCTCAATCCCCGCTAAACTGACTACCGCATTTATCAAAGTATCATATTCCTCCAGCTGGGCAATTTGGATATTAACTTTTTCGCCAAAAAAAATAGGAACATTAATTTGTTCCTTTAATTCTTTAGCTTTTATTTCATCGGCTACTCCCACAAAAGATGGCTGATATTTTTCTATTTGCGTTTTTAATAATTCAATATTACTATTTGTCGAAAGTGCCACCACTTTAAACTTATCAGGATATTGATCCACAACATCTAAAACTTGTGTCCCAACATTACCTGTGCTTCCCAAGATAGCCAGCTTCTTCATATTATTAAAAGGTATTAACCCTAGGGGCTTGCCCTGGACCCTACTTGAAGCAAGCTGTGGAGAATTTACTCAAAACGAGCTCGTCTGCCGAAGCTTGAGTGTAGGTAGATTAAAATAAAAAATTAAATAATAATCCGACTCATAAATATACGATGTTTCTTTTGCTTTATTTATATCACACTATCCCTTAAAAGCAAGTGAAAAAACTATTCAAAAATAACTGATAAGGGATCCAACCACCCCGAAAGATCAGTCTCCGAAGAAACATAGCCCAAAATGTTGATTTCTAAACCCTTATGCACGCCCAGATGTAAATGTTTTCGCTCTTGACCATTTTCGACGCCATAAGCCTCGCCTAGGACTCCCAGGGGCTCACCAACAGCAATATCATCTCCTAAGGCCGCTTTAATACTATTCAATTTTAGATGGCCGTAAACAACCGAAATTGGCTTCTTGGCTAAATTGCAAGATTGCACCACTACTCCGCCGTAACCAGTAGCCATTTTCTTTAGGGATAATTTTCCTGCACAAATTGCCGTGACTTGGACATCTGCATCAATCTCCTCAGGAAAAATTTCGAAATCCACTCCAGTGTGGTAACCGCTAAATTTCTCAGGCTGTATAGGCGAATTTTTTGGCGTAATAAAAATTCCAAATGGTTTTTTACTCACCCGCTCAGTGGCCCTACTCAATGGAAATTGAAATTTTTTTTCATCTGTCGAAGTAATATCGTTAGCCTGAGCTTTCTCCATTACAGTATTTTTATCTGCCTTAATCACCGTATCAGAAATATTGACATCCGACACCCTAGCGACTGAATCATTTTTTGAAAAATTATCTTTTCCAAATAAAAACCAACTCATACTCGCGATCATTCCTAGAAATAAAATTGTAAATATGATTTCTTTCATAATAAAATAATTATAAAAAATTAAATTAATTCTCCCACCAGTGCCCTAGCTCCACCCATCGATCTTAAGATATTTTTAATTTCTTTTTTGCTGCAAAATCTTACCCCAGCTATTTCATCATTTGGCACAAATCTATCCTGAATATCCTTAGCGTCAATATTTAAATTCACACAAAATATGAAACCAAAATTCAGTCGCTCTGTTTGAGTAATTGCTCTTAAATAAATATCACTGATCTCGCTATTCTTTATATATATTTCCTCATCAAGCTCTCTCTGTAACATTTCAAAAATATCAACTGAGTTTTTAATTATCATTTCATCCCTAGACAAAACTCCTCCAATAAGACTAATATCACTCTCTACAACAGTTTTTCCGCTTAGCTCGCCCATTACATAATATTCATCATTTGTTTTAATAATACTGGCTAAATATATTCCAGCAGGATAATAATCTCTACCTAAAACACTAAGTTCATTTAAGTACTCCCTAGCTCCAATTCTTTTAGAGAAATTAATTTCTCCTAAGGAAATATCTATTTTATTATCACACTGACTTAAACCCTCCAGTCGATAAGTTACCGCATCCCAAATCATCCCTCCGCTTTCTTTTTTAACTTTTGCATATTTTTTCCAATATTCATCAATCTTATTTTCAGTTTCAAAATCTATTTTTCTATTAGAAAAATCTGCAAATTCAAGACTGATATCTTCTGGATAAAATTTTCCCTCCGCGACGATTTTTGATTTCATATTAAATATTTAGATTTTAGTTTTTATTATCCATTAACTCTAAAATATTTTCTACCGTTTCCTCTGGAGCTTGCTTGGTGTTATTGATAACTTTTCCGAAAGTAGGATTATCAATGCCAATTGAGTAGTGATATTTAATTCTTTCCTTTTCCGCCTCAGTCAATTCTCTTTTTCCCCTATTTTTAAGCACTTCTTTGAGATCTGGGCTCAAAGTAAAAATAGAAATATCCTCAATAATATCTTTTAATTCTTCCATTAGATATTCATAATTTCTTTTGGAAAGTGGGTAAGGGACAATTACATTAAAACCTCTTTTATAAAAATTTCTAATTACCAAAACAGCGTTTTCTAAATTAATCAAAACGCTCTCAGCAATTGGCATCCAAGGGACGAACTCGTGAAAACTATCCACCTCCACTACGGCGGTATTTTTAATTTTTTCGGCCAACAATTTAGCTACGGTACTTTTGCCAGCATTAATTGACCCGCTAATAAATATAATCATACTTTTTAATTTTTTAAATTTATCGTATTTTTAAAACATCAATCACTTTACCGGTAATAACAAAGTTATCCTCCTTAGTTAGGAAAATCGGTTGATGCTTTTTATCAGTAGAGTCTGGAGCTAAAACAATATTTTCCTCATCAAAAATTCGATATGTTTTTACAGTAGCCAAACCATCAATTACTACTAAAACTTTATCACCATAAACATAGTCCTCCGTTTTTTCTACTAAAACAAAATCCCCATCACCAATATTCTTATTATTTACTTTTGCCTTATTCATTGAGGTTCCAGAAATCTGAATCGCAAAAACATTTTTATCTCGCACAATACTTTTGGAAACTTTTAAATAACCTTCGATATAATCATCTGCAAAAGCCAAGGCCATTCCTGCATTTGCCATACCTAGAATTGGCACATCGATAAACATCTGCTGATTAAGCCCTCTCAATTCAATCCCCCTATCTTCAGAAGTTCTTTGAATATATCCTTTTTCCTCTAGCTCATTTAAGTAATTAAAGAAACTTCGGATACTCTTTAAATTTAAACCAAGATTCCCAGCTTCATCTTTAATTTCTCGAATTGTGGGCATGATGCCGTGCTCTGAATAATAACTCTTGATAGCTTGCAATACTATTTTTTGTTTGGGGGTTAATATTTCCATATTTTTTAAATTAAAAAATTAAAATTGCCTTATTGTTTTTATGTTCTTTTGTTTTAATGCTCACTTGCGCTTGTTTACCAAACATTCACTATATAATTCATAATAGCAAATTCATTTTTTTTGTCAAACTATTTCAGAAATTCTTAATTCAACTTACTCTTTTCAAATATTAAACGACTTTATTACCCAATTAAAAAACACTCCCCGAGGGAGTGTTTTTCATATTTAAATTCAAAGACCTTCCTATGGAGTAACCACTGTAACTGGCGCTGAAGTTTCTGTTACTATTGGAGCATCAATGTTATCCACTACCCCGTCATCAATAATTGTCTCTTCAACTTCTGTTATTAATTCTTCCTCCTCGGTTTCATTTATTGGAGTTTCTTCATAGTTAGTTAAAAACCTGCTCACCCAACCAAACAAGCTAAAACCATCTTGATTGGTGGTAATTATATTTTTAATTCTTTCTCTCTCTTGTGTGAGAGTTTGCAGTTGTAACTGAAGATTAGTTATATCTCCTTCATTTTGAGATAATGCAGTAATGGCTTGCGTAAGTTTTCTAATTTGATTTCTATTGTGCACCAACTCACTTCTTAATTGCCCCAAGTTTTTATAATCTGGCCCCAGAAAAAATTTCTTAGTTGCACCATCATTTTCAACTTCTTCAATTGCTTCTGCTACTTGCTCCTGAGAGGCTTCTTGCTCAGTTGCCACCTCTTCAATTTGCTTCTTTGCTTTATTTCTAGTTTCTACCCTAAGTTTTTCTTCTGTACCTGCATTTTCTGTTTGGACTTGTAGCTGCTCTTGTTCTAAATTTTCTATCACCTCAGTAGTTTTTTCTTTGTGTATTTTTGCATTACTTTCTCCTTTTGTTGTATCTGCCTTTTTATAATCCTTAAGATTAACCACTTTTTCACCATCCTTCGTCGACTGAGAGGATTTATCTGACTTCTCAGTTTTTTCTGACTTTTCGCTTTTATTTTCGTTATTGTTAGCATTATCATTCTTGGCTATTGCCACCATAGTAGCAAAACCTGCTAATAAAAAGAATGATGTAACAAACAGATAGACTGGCATTATTTTTTGATTCATATTTTTTTTATTAAAGATTTTAAATTGCTTCAATTATAGCATAACTTTTAAAAAAATACTTTCTTTGCCAAGATAGTGTTTTTTTAATTTTTCCTTTTTTATGGCAAGAAATCCAATAATTTATCTGAATCATTTAAGATTGAAGTTTGTGGTTTAACACTTTTTATAATCGGATAAGCATATCCGAAAGCTTCTTCAATCGAAACTTTCCCATCATATTTCTTAGCATCTCTTTTGCTTAGTAAATTGTATCCGTCCGCTAAGCCACTTTCCATGCCATTATTAACAAAATAATGACTAAACAATCCCTGGCTTTCTTGAATAGTAGTTGCGGAAGTATATGTTCCTCCCAAATAATAAGTATAGGAAGTTTGACCCTCAAGACTAGACATTGCCAAAACTCTTCCCTCTCCAGCTAAATCACTCATACCCCCTGCGCCACAAATATCAAAAATAAAAGCTATCCTGCTGGTGGGTGAATTTACAAACCAATTTCTCAACTCATCATCAAAAATTAATGCATTGGATTTAGTATAATCATAATTATCTAAAACAGTTGGATCAGCTAAAATAGACTCATCGGTTGGATAGGTACTATCATAAATACCAATAGCCTCATCCACTCCATCTTTATCAGAGTCGCTAACGCCTGTCGGATCATTAAATTGACCAGTAAATCCATGTCCACTAAAAAAGAACACCAATTCATCGTTTTCGGTAAGTTTAAGTTTTATTTCATCTACAGCAGTCTTAATGTTGTCATAAGTTGCATCCGCATCAGCAATCCACCTTATATTTTCTGCATTAAAACCATAGTCGCTACTAATTAAAGTATTTTTCATGTGATGTGAATCATCATCCTTACAATATAATGATAGCCCCGAAATTGGCATACTTAAATCTGTCCTTGCCTCAGGCACACATAAATCAAAATCCATTCCTGGATAATTAGCCATTCCGATTACAATGGCATATTTCTGACCAACCACAGCTGGAGCGTTTATGCCGGTTGCTGGAAAAATAAATTTAGTAACTGAATCAACTGAGGTTGACGGTTTCCCCTTGGGATAAAGTTCTTCTAATTTATTTATCTCCTCGTTTGAGATAGGTTTCTTGGTTTTTATTTGTATATTTTCAGCCTTTAATTTCACTTTTTCTTCTTTTTGCGCGTTAGCTAATCCTGTTCCCCAAAAAAATAAAGCTACTAAAATAATTGTTACAATCTTTTTCATTTTTTTATATTAATTATTATTTTATATTTATTTTACTTACAAATTTATTTATCGACCTTTGATTATTCAAGAATTTTAAACTAACTCAAGTATACTACCCTTTAAAGAAAAAATAAAACTGTGCTCCAAATAAAACTTATGTTTTTATTTATAAAATAACATCGCCAGCTTTATATCATCATAAGAAATTTTTTTATTTAGGAATTCAAAAATTGGCTTTAACTTCACTTGCCCATCTTGGGAAAGATTCTCGGGATTTTTATCTTTTTTTATACTATCAACAGCTTTTAGTACTAAGCTTAAAATTTGTTCTTTAGGTTTTAGGTAATCAATATCTGTTTCTGGTAAAAGTTTCTTAAGCTGCATTAAATGACTAACAATCGTGTCTTTTGCGAGACCTCTTTCTTTAGCAATTTCTTCAAGTGTTTTCTTGCCCAGCACCATTCTTTTGGTAACTTCCAGTGTCCCCCTAGCGCTAGATTTCCCAGAAAAAGATTTTTTTTCTTCCTCTTTTTTATTTGCAGCTTGCCTGTCTGTCCGGTAGGCAGGTTTTTTGGAATTTGTTTTTTGACTTATTTTCTCTCCACCAATTTTAATTATAAACTGCTCCGATATTTCTATAAATTCAACCTCCGCGATTTCTTGAAATTTTCTAAAATTACAATGAGATTCTTCCTTAAGAAAACTATCTTTTTCCAATACTAGCCTATCCACCTGTAGGGCGATATCGTTAAGTCCCATCAAACGTAAACCCTCTATAGACTTAATTCGAGACAGAGCCACATAACCTTGCCCGATTTCAAAAGTTTTACTCAAATCAATTTCCGCTGCATCCAAAGTCATCCCTTGAGACTTATGAATTGTAAGCGCCCAAGCTAGTTTAATCGGCAATTGCTTAACGATCGCCTTAATTTTCCCTTTATCATCTTCCCAAAGCCATTCTTCTGGTGTAGCAACAATCTTCCTGCCATCAAAAACTTCCACAATAGGAAAGTTGGTTTTATTTTGAAAGCCGATTATCTTTCCCAATGTCCCATTGATATAATCTTTTTCGTAATTATTTTTAATAAAAATTATCGTAGCCCCCACTTTTAATTTCACCTCCTGGGAAACTAAGGAACTTTTAAAAATCTTTTCAATATTTTGTTTGGAACCCTTGGTTTCCGCCTCAAAGACAAAAGCTTTCCCAGGTAGCTTATCGAGCTCACCATCATTGATTTTATTTACATCCACATTGTGAGTATAAAGTTTTGTGATAGTAAAATCATTGGCTAGCTTTTTTTTATATCTTGTTCGAAAAATTTCCATGGATTCTTCCGAAACTTCTCCGGAGCGAATTTCATCTAAAATATTGATCAATTGATTATTTTCTTCTTGTCTAAATTTTTCCTTTAAATAACAGATTTTTAAATTAGCGTCTTGCCACAGCTGGGTCTGCCAGACAAACTTTAGTTCCCGAGGGGTCTTGGCTACTGGAGGTAATTGAAAGAAATCTCCTGATAAAACTACCTGCACGCCGCCAAAAGGCTTTTCTTCGTCCTTAAAGGCACGCAGGATTCTATCCATAGAAAAAAATAATTCTGGCGAAACCATGGAAATCTCATCAATAATCAAGACTTTCATGTTTTTCATCCGTTTATCTAAAAACGTTTGTCGTTTCATCCATCTCAGATAGTAATCATCGATGTATTCTCGAATGCCCACACTAAAAAAAGAATGAATGGTTTTACCGCCAATGTGTGAAGCCGCAATCCCGGTGGGAGCAACAATTGCCGGTTCAATTCCTCGCTCTCTTAAATATTGAATATATTGATTAATCACAAAAGTTTTACCCGTTCCCGCTGAACCAGTTAAAAAAACATTTTCTCCCGAACATAAAATTTTAAAAGCAATTTCTTGTTTCATTTAGCGTAATTTAAAATTATTTCAATCTTAACTCAGTATAACACAAAAAACTTTTTCTTTACCGCTGCAAAATAAATACTTCAATAGGCTATCGGTTGTCATTCCGACCGAAGCGAATGCGAAGTGGAGGAATCTCAAATAATAGATGCGATATAAAACATAGATCTCTCGACTCCTCCGCCAGCTGGCGGATGGGCTCGAGATGACACAACTGGAAAGTTTTATATTAAGAGATTGCTACACTTGGGTTCGGTGGGCAAAAATTATCCGAAAAACTTTCTACAACTTCAATCTCCATATTCGCCAGAGACTCTTTTTGAAAAGGTCCCAAATAAGCTTTGGCAATTATTTTCTTTCCTGCTAACGCTTGAGGTAGCCAATCTTTATCATTGGGCATCATTTCGTCAAAAGGAAGATTTTTTATATCAAACCAAGTAGGATTTAGCATTTCTTCACTTTCTTTCGGCTCGCCTATCCACTCATTGATAAAGAAAATATGCACTCTACAAACAAATGTTTGACCGTCACTTTTGGTATTATGAAAATCAATGATGGACACTTTTTCCAAAGAACTTTCCGAGGTAATAACTCCAGCCTCTTCTTTTAGCTCACGAACCATTGATTCTTGGGGAGTTTCATCACCATCAATTCCTCCACCATAACCATTTAAGCGGCCTGCTCCAATTTTTTTGGCTTTTTTAGCCAGTAAAATTTTATCTTCTCGTAATAAAAAACCCAGACTAGCATTAAATAAAACTTTTTCTTCTTTCATATATTTTAAACTTTATTTAAACTCTTAAAAGATATTTCTCGATATTTATCTTATGCTCTTCATAAGTTTTAGCACAATGGATTTCTCGATTACTATCGTGAAGATAATATAAGCATTCTGTTTCAGTAGAATTTAAAACTGCTTCGATAGCATCCAGCCCGGGATTACAAATCGGGTGCGGCGGTAAACCTTTATATTTATAAGTATTATAAGGTGAATCAATGTTGGTAATATCTTCTGCTTTTATCGGAGCCCACCAAGTCGTCTCAATTTTTCCACGTGCATATTGCACCGTTGCGTCTATCTCTAGATTCATTTCTTGATTTAAGCGGTTCCACATAATTCCTGCAATCAGTGGCATATCAGATTTTCCACCTGCCTCTCGCTGAATGATAGAGGCCAATTTTAAGCCAGTTGTCCATTTAATATTCTGCTCGGCAAATTGCCCAATGTAGGGGGCAAATTGCTCGTCGAAACGCCGTGTCATCCGCTTAGCCACATCCAATCCATTTTCATCTATCGGGATAAGATAAGTATCAGGAAAGTAAGTGCCTTCCAAATAATCAACATTCATTTTAGTATAAACTGTACTCCATTTTTCCAATTCTTCACCACTCCATCCCAACGTCTCGGCTAGAACTTCTCCAATCTGTTCCTTACGATATCCTTCCGGAATAGTTACCCATTTCATATCAGCTGGACTCATAATTTTTTCAGTCACTTTCCAAGCGTTCATATTTTTTGACATTCGATATCCACCCGCCTCTATCTCGACATCCTTATTTTTAATGCCCAAAATAAATTTAAAAGCTTTTTTATTTTTGATAAATCCCTGAATTTCCAATTTATCTATTGATTGCTCCAATGTTTGTTTTCTATTCACAATAAAAACATCTTCGGTCACATCCTTTTGTGGTGTACCAAAAAATAAATAGTAAGCTCCGCCCAAACTCGCCACAATAAAAACAATTAGCACTCCAACTATGATAATAATTTTATTTTCCCTGCTCATAATATTAATTAATTTATTTTTCTGCGGCAATCATAATCCATTTGACATCCTCTCTTCCGCCACCGTCATCACAGATATCTAAAAATATTATAGAAAATCCTTTTTGGCGAATAGTTTCTTCAATTTCTGCCTTACTATAATAGACGAACAATCTTCTTTCCTCAGAAAGTTTATCTGTAGTATACGAAGTACCTTGCCCCATTTTTACGCCAATAAAAATCTTTCCCCCTGGCTTTAAAACCTTATATAATTTTTCTAATGCCCTGCGTGCGTTTTCTTTTTCAAGATGCAATAATATAGCGTTAGCCAAAATAACATCAAATTTATTAGCTGAAAAATTGAGCTCCAATACATCCATCTTTGAAAACTCCGCCTTGGGTACATTTATCTTAGCATAATCAAGAAATTCATCCACCAAATCAATACCAACTACATTAAATCCTTTTTCCACCAATCTTTTACTGTCCCTGCCTCCAGCGCAGCCCACATCTAGCGCTAATCCGCCCTCAGGCAACAAATCTAAAAAATCAAAAAATCTTGGAGGAATTAGACAATCTATTTTTTTAAGATATTTTTCACCCATTTTTGAATAGGCTTTTACATTATTTAAATATTCCTTATTTTCCATAATTGTATATAACAGATGCTGTATTATTTTTTAAAATAATTATTCTCCACAAAATCAATCGCATCCAAAGTATTTCCCGTTGCCACTTTTCTGGCCTCTTCTAAACTTTTCCAACCATACTCATGAAATTCTTCTAATAACCTATCATCACTGGGCTTGAAATTATTTTTATCAATTACCAAAAAGCACCATAAATCAAAGTGAAAATTACAAGGTTGTTTGGTCGGATTATCTATTTCGGTAATTGTAAAAAATGTTGGCGGATTAATTTCAAATTTATTTCCATCTAATCCCCACTCTTCGCCAATTTCTCTAATTAAAGATTCTTTAATTGCTTCATCTCCATCAATGTGCCCACCATTAAACAGCCACAGCCCTGATTTTTTATGATGACCGATAAAAACTTGCTTTGCCATTGGATCATAAGCTGCGAAATAGGCGCAAAAATGAGACCTGGGATTTTCTTCCTTGGTCAAACTCCCTTCTCTAACTCTTTCCAAAAACTTCTCCACTACCTCATCCCCAGTAAATTTTTCCTCTCTAAATAACGACTCCAATTCTATTGTTAGTTTCGATTTATTCATAAAAAAAATTATGTGTCATCTTACCCAGCGTTGCAGGCAGGCGGCCGCGATAAGTTGATACATTTTAAAGCCCCATAAAATTAAACTCGGTTTTATATCTCAATTTCCCGAACCTTATTGCCCGCCCAGTTTAGAAATTTAAAGAAGTCATCTTTGGAAATTTGGATAGTAGCAGTGTTAATATTGGGATGAAAATTTAGTTTGTCATTTTTTTCCAAAAGCTCTTTGTCTAAAAAAATAACCACTGCCTTATCCTTATCATTAACTAACCCAAAAGGCGAAACTGATCCGGGAGTAAGTCCTAAATATTTTTGTAATCGCTCTGCTGACGCAAAACCTAATTTTCTCTCTCCAGTTATGGCTGAAAGTTTCCTAAGATCGATATCCTTAAAAGCATCAGTAACAAAAAGAAAATGCTTATCTCCCTTTTTATTTCTCAAAAATAAATTTTTAATCTTAGCCCCATCAATATCACCCTTATGCTTCTCAGCCTCTTGGACGGTAAAAACCGCTGGATGTTGATACTCCTTAAAATCTATTCTTAACTCCTCAAGAATTTTATAAATATCTTTCATTATTTTTAATTAAAAAATTAATAATAAATCGATCTCCACTTTCCTCACTGATAAATATTTACCCTTAATGACATTATCTACATTATTTTAACATATGCAACCACTTACTGTTAGCACCTAATTTGACCCTTTGCGAATTTCGTCCTATACTATCATATTAGCTCTTTTGAAAAAATTACTACGCTTGTTTAGAGAGATAGATAATACCGTTAGCAAATTAAGCCACTTCGAGGAGGATTTAATCATGAAAGAGACCCCAGAGAAATACCGACTTAAAAGAAGACTATTGTCTCTAATTCAGGAAAAAGTCCCCGTTGTCATTCTACCTGGGGAGATTGAGGCTTTCATGCAGACTGGTACCATTCCGACAACTTGGCTGGAAAAAATATTTAAAAATGATATATCTCCCTCTACAATTGGGCGAATATATGCCCTTATAGATTTTATCCATATGGATTTTTCTGATGATGAGGAAATCTCCAATCCGACTGAACGAGATTTAAAAAAATTGCCTCAAAAGACTACCAATGGCAACAATAAAGAGATAGTTATTATCTCTGAGTAAAGAAAACGAGCGCTAGGAATCAATCTTGATTCCTAGCGCTCTTTTATAATCTAAAAAGAATTATCCACCAAATTCGGCAATCTTCTTAAATTCCTCGGGTCCAAGAGGTGGACTCATACCCTTATTGCTCCCGAGATAATCAAGGAACTCATCAATATCCGCCACCGCTCCAAGTAAGGAACTGCAAATTTCTTGGATCTTGATAAGCAAAGTATCAGTCGCTCCCAACTCATCCTCATAAATCTGTTCTTCTGTGGGAAATTCTGCAAAGGCTACCTCAACCGAATTCTTCCTATCCTTAAGAAGAGTTACTAAGACCCTAATCTGTACTGCCAATGTATAACTCGATTTTGTTGGTTCTTGACTATTTGACATTGGGCACACTCCTTTCCTCCTATGCTTGACCATGGGAGAATTTGAATTTTTATATTTCACCATCAAGAGTGACGACTTTAATAAATAACTAAATAGCAATGACTACTCAATATAACCCAATTGTACTACTCTGTCAAACAAACAATTTTATAAATTCATAAAACTAAAAAACACCCTCACCCACATTGCTAATGTGACACATTCTCATGGAAAAAATGCCTACTTGAATTTTGCTCACGATAATCTCATAGCTTCTTTAATAATTTTTACACTATCTACCGAATTATAAAATTTAATATTTTCAATATTTTTAATATTTATCCATTCTGGCATATCAGCATATTCTTTTTCGTGTTCGTCAAAATTTTCTATTGTAAGTTCTCCACCCACCCTTTCACAAAGATAGTAGATAAGTATTGAATGAACAAATTTATCTTCACCAAAAGGTAACTTGAAAAATGAATTTTCACAAGCGACAACTTTACCAACTTCAACATCTAATCCAGTTTCCTCTTTAACTTCTCTCTTTAGGGCATCCTCTATTGCTTCACCAATATCTACTCCGCCACCTGGTATATCATATCCATCCCATTGTTTGGACAGTAAAATTTTTCCATTTTCGATAATTACTCCATAAACCGAAGGGCGAAAAACTAATTTATCTGTTGACACTTTAAATTCATTTCCATTTATATCTTTACAAGCTACTTCTTTTTTATTATTTTGCATATTTTTTTAATTTAATTAAAATTTCATCTCGGATATATTTAGTCTAGCACATTCAAAACTAAAAAACACCCATCCATTGGGTGCTCTATTTTTGTAATTATGCAAGTATAAATTCACATTCTTTTGCGGTTCCCTATAAGTCGTTCAAAGAAAGTTGGTTCTCAATGTAAATAAATTTACAATGAAACGACCTAATAGGTTTGTTCCTAGTCGGTTTTAAGCGACTAAGTGTACACCAATACTCCCTAGAAAGGAGGTGATCCATCCACAGCTTCCGCTACGGATGCCTTGTTACGACTTCGTCCCTATCACCAGCCCCACCGTTGTCCCTGCTTTTAAACAGGACCTTCGGGTGTTGCCGGCTCTCTTGACGTGACGGGCGGTGAGTACAAGATCCGGGAACGTATTCACCGGGACGTGGCTGATTCCCGATTACTAGTGATTCCGGCTTCATGGAGTCGAGTTGCAGACTCCAATCCGAACTGGGACCGGCTTTTTGGGATTGGCTCCATCTCGCGATTTCGCAACCCTCTGTACCGGCCATT
>JBAQFQ010000016.1:0-39713 GCA_049287345.1 Candidatus Moraniibacteriota bacterium | reverse complement strand
CCATTAAAGACTTTCTGAGCATAACTAACAAAACAGTAGCTATAAACAAAAAATACTTATAGTTTACAAACTTTTCGCAAAGTTTTGCAAACAAACATTTTGTTAACCTGATTATATAATCAGGTTTTTTTATTTATGCGATGAAATCTTCTACAAAAGAATTTTATGAAAAATTGAGTGAGAAGGAACTTTCCGATCAAGAGCTATTTGAAGCAAAAAATAATCTTGTTGGGTTTTTTTATTCTTATACACTAGTCAATATTGAAATATCATGTGCACAACCCAAGTCTCAAAAAAGATATATAAATTATCTCATTAAAATATTTTTTACAATATTAACATTACTTGCAATCGATTACTCCATGATACAAAAGAATATAATTTTCCTCAAAAATACTCTCTCCATACTTTTTAAATAAAATAACAATATTTAAAAAAATCAATTACCGAATCAAGGTGCTATTTAAATTAGGACTATCCTAAAAAAACAAGGGTTTAAAATCAAATATTTTTTGAATAATCAATGAAAGCCCAATACACAAAGGTGCTTGGATATATTTAGAAAAAAACATATAGGTCTTTTGATTCATTTTTATATTTAGCTTCCTTAGAAGTTCTTCTCCAAAAGTAGTGTCGCTATTTTTCCCGTATTCAAAATCTGTAAGAATGCATCTCACAAAATATATAATATGAATTTCCCAAATAGTATATATGATTAAATTTATCCACCAAGAAAACAAGATTGGCATAAATGTAAATGCCAGAGTTATTATGGTGTGCAAAATAAAAATTATCTTTCTCATTTAAATGTGAATTGGTATATTGCTTTATTATATGAAAATCAGCTACTTTTGCAACACAAAACTTCATTACACAAACTAAAAAGGCAGGAGAAAAAATTCTAATTCTCCTGCCCTTTAAACGATATGCCCTTTAATACTGAAGCATTAATTCATGTGCCAGATCATAAACACCTCTCAAAGAAGGTAATCCTGTGGGATACATAGGAACGTTCCTCTCTCCAGAGGCAATCATCTCCAGTGCTTTTTCAATATATCCCTCTGGAACTTCCTTGTCTCTTCTGGCTTGAGCCGCATCCATAACCAAATCAACAAGACCCTTTTTATTTTCTTTGCTCCCGATGACTTGACCAATTGCCATGTTTTCATCTATCATCTTATTTTTCCCTCCCTGAAATAGATTAAAAAAAATATTCCCATCCCTCTTTGAAACTTACACTTGTCTTAAATACTTCACTGACCACCTAGATATATCTTGATAATCTAGATGAATATTTCTCCTGGGTAATCCTCCATATTGTTATACATACGCATAACTACCTCTTCAGAAACTCCATGAACATTTCGCCGAGCAGCAGCAATTGGATCATCTGTTTTCAGACGAAACACCTCCACTGAATAGCCGTGCTTCTCTGCCGTATCAATATACCATTCAAACTCCCAAAATCTGACATTGGTATTATCAACAGCGACTAATGGTAGACTGTTCTGAAGTGCTGCCAGAAATGCATTTTGACAATATTTGTGAGATTCGGAAATTCCTTTGGGAAAAAATTTATAATTGCCCAAGTGATCCGTGTGATAATTCACAGCAGAACACACAAAGGCGGATGGATAATCTCTCTTTAAGGCAGTTGTTTTTCCAGATCCAGGACACCCTCTAAATATAATAACCTTTTTCATCGCTCTCTCCTCTTTTTTAATGAACCTCATATGAACTACTCCCTAAAAATTTAGGACTTTACATAATAACAACAGATCATACTTTTGTCCATAAAAAACAGAAAACCCACCAAGGCGGATTTTCCGTTTGATGGGCACCTATCTACGTCTATTTTTTATCATTTTTTAGACGACAAGCTTCAATATGATCTGCCTCCAAGAGTCCTTTTCTATTCTTTGTGTCATACCATCCAGCCATGAACATCGGCAAGTAATCACCCTCACTAGCAACTCTCGTAACTTCAATGCGCCATGTAGTTCTACTGCTTTCAGCGTTTCCAATACTATCTACATTAAAACAAATAACCTCTTTAACTTTCTTGAATTTGAAATTAACTATTAATCCCAACCTAAGTGAATCAAATAAACCTTCCCGATTAGGACCATCCTCAATTTCAAGTTTTACTACCTTTTGAGTGTTCATACGAACCTCCTTTGCGAAAATTTTCCCTTTTAAAGAGGAAAGAGAATGACCCCATTACTCTCGTGAAGAGCTACCCACTTATACAAGCAGGAATTTTTAAAAAACTACAACAAAAAATTATAGCATAATACTATGCTATTGTAAATAGCCTAGCTCCACAAAGGCCCTGCCTGCCAATAGATAGGCGACTTTCGAATCCTCACGAAAGTGAAACTATTCACTTTCTTCGCTACGCCACGTGATAAAAAAACTGCCTTTGAAAAAGCAGTTTTTTTATTTTACGTGGCTCCGCGAGAGGGATTCCTTTTCCCCCGTCACTTGGCGTGACTAAAGTCACAAACCTCATTTCCTCCTCCAAAGCCTGGGTTTTTAAAAAAGCAAAGCCATTTGCTTTTTAAAAATACCCTTCGAATCCCTCTCAAGAAAATATTTTAAAACAGTACATTGAAGTGCTGTTTTAAAATAATCTGCTCCCCTTGGTGAACGCGTTCAGAACCCTCAATTGGGTAGAAATTAAGAAGGATATTGAAAAGCTTATGGAAATAGATACTATTAAGAATCTATTTTACGAAAGAAATCTAATTTAACAAGAAATGTCTCTTTCTGGCCAGAAAAGTTTTACTGGAATATTATATTTATTTATCGTATCACAAGTTGGAAAATCATTTGAATCTCTCCAATTTACTTGATGAAAAATGACCTCCCATTTACCACTTACTTTTGTTGCTAAGGTAAATCCTTCAATGATATATTCTTCTTCCCCTTCTTTGTATTTAAAGTGGCCTAGGATATTATTTTCTGTTCTCTCGATTATATAAATATGTAGTGAATCATAGTTTCCATAGGCCTGCCTAAGACCTTCTGAATAATTCAAGAAAGATTTTGTCAAATCTTTACTAAGCCCATCATTTAAATCACTTACTACTTCCGAGTTTTGTTTACCATTTGAATTGTCTGTTTTTGTAACAACAGGGATTTGCTCCTGTTGTTGAGTATCTTCCCTCATACTCAACCAAAAAAGTCCTCCAATCAGAATTGCAACCATAATAAGAATTGCAATATAGATTTCACTTTTTGTTTTTGTGTTCATTTTATTTTTGAAGATATTTTTTATATTCTAATTATACACTAAAAAGTTCTACCGCCCTACTTAGGTATAAAAAATAGGGCTTTAATTAAGCCCTAAATTATTTTGCTCCGCGAGAGGGATTCGAACCCCCGACCAATTGGTTACACTTATCTTCTTGTTTCCAAAAAGGGTGGACTATATCATTCTCATTTCTTATAAAAGATTATGAGATAAGGCGCTTCCCATCTCTAATTAAAGAGAAAGTACTCCCCGAAGGGATAGTCTCTGAACCTTCAATCGTCAAAGATACAACAAGCAAAGCTACCCAATTAGGATTACTTGCAAGCCATAACTTTAGCGAAGGCTTGGCTGCTGATTATCATAATCTCCACTGAAAAGATTTTAGACTTCCAGCAATTCACCTTATTTTCACCTTAGTATTTCTACTGAGGGCTGCGTTTATTGTTGTGTTCACAGCCAACTGCTCTACCACTGAGCTATCGCGGAATATAATTTTCAATGTTCGACTTAGTAAAAAACTAAGCCCAATTTTAAAAACTAATCTCCCCTCTAAACTCCAATGTTTCTAAGAGAATCCCAACAAAAAATTCATCAAGGACTATCGCCAAATACAATCATTTTCAATCTCAAAGCCAACAAAGACTATTATATATTATCTATACAATAAATCAAGAGCACTGCTGATTTTAGTTATACTTAGGAAATTCCTTCGCTAAAATAGCTACAGCCTCTTCACTAATAAGTTTATATAAATTATCTGCAGCATTTTCAATACTCACCTCTGAATTTCTCCTCCAACTATCTAGCTTATTTTGCATAAAAACCGCATTGCTAAAATATTTTCGATGCAAAAACTCTGACATCCGTTGATAATCCTCCACACTTCTCCCAGCCAATTCTTCACTGATAATTATCGCTTCCTTTACTTTATTTATGATAGTCTGCTCTTTGGAAGTTAAGCTTTCAAATGGAATCAGATTATCACCCGAGAATTTTTCACCTTGCTCAAAAACAACAGGTTCATCACTATTCTCATTCGCCTCACTCAATTTAATAGCTTCATCGATAGCCGCTATATCCTCCGCACTTAAAGAACCTCCTGCCTCCGTAGAAAAAATATTTTCGAAATTACGCTCTCCCATATTTTTTTATTTTAAAAATTAATAATCTCTTAATTTTCCAAGACCCTTTTGATTTCTAATTTTATCCAAAGCTTTGGCTTCAATCTGTCGGATACGTTCTCGAGTTACTCCAAACTCCTGACCTACCTCTTCCAATGTATGAGTAACACCATCGTCCAAACCAAAACGAATCTTCAAAATTCTTTGCTCCCTTGGGCTAAGCTCTTCTAAAATTTCAGTAACATGATTTTTAAGTAATGTCCGAGAAGCAGTTTGGTCCGGCATAATAGTCTCGGTGTCTTCAATAAAGTCTCCCAACACACTATCATCATCACTGTCTCCAATAGAAGTCTCCAGAGAAACTGTTTCTTGGGAAATCTTTTGAATGTGTCTAATCTTATCCACTTCTAATTCCATTTCAGCAGCAATTTCTTCTGCCAACGGTTCTCGCCCTAATTCCTGTACTAGCTGTCTTACTATTTGAGTATATTTATTGATAGTTTCCACCATGTGAACAGGGATACGAATTGTTCGAGATTGATCAGCCAATGCCCGAGTAATCGCTTGGCGAATCCACCAAGTAGCATAAGTTGAAAACTTATAACCCTTATGATAATCAAATTTTTCTACTGCCTTAAATAAACCAATATTACCTTCCTGAATCAAATCCAACAAAGAAAGATTATTTGATCTTCCTACATATTTCTTAGCAATACTAACCACTAATCGCAAATTAGCTTCGGTTAATTTTTGCTTAGCAGAGATCTCCCCTTTTTCAATTAATTTAGCTAAACGCACTTCGTCATCTGATTTCAAAAGAGGCACCTTACCAATTTCTCGCAAATACATCTGCACAGAATCATTATAGTTGGGCTCGGATTCCTCCACTACTTTTTTCTTATTGATTTTTTCTGGCACGAAATCTTCTGCCAACTTATCAGTCTCATTTTTTATCACTTCTCCGGAGCTCATAATTCGCACTCCACCAATTTCCAATTTACTATACAATTCCTCCAGCTCATCGATATTTTTTTCCATATCAGGAAAGGTGTGGATAATTTCGTCTTCAGTAATAAAACCTCGTTGCTTTCCACGATTAACCAATTCATCAATAACGTTATTAATCTTTTCTTTAGGTTTAATATTTTTTTTATCTTTTTTTATAACAATATTTTTTTTATTTATTTTTTTTACAACTTTTTTAACTGGAGCCTTCTTTTTGGCTACTTTAGTCACCTCTTTTTTATTTTTTTTCACAATAAATTTTTTGGTTATTTTCTTATTTTTTATCTTTTTCTTTTCAACAACTTTTTTTGTCTTCTTGGGAGATTTAATTTTGGTGATTTTTTTCTTAGCCAAAACAATCTTTTTCTTTAAAGATTTCTTATTAACATTCTTCTTTTTTAATATTACTTTTTTGGTGATTTTTTTCTTATTTGCAGTCATTTTTTTAAAGTAAACTTTTTTTAATTAAAACACGAAAAGAATTGATGCCCCCTAAGTGACATCCGTTAATGCTTATATTCTATACTATTTTTAGCATAAAAACAAATAATTGCAAGCTTTAACCTAAAAAATCTAAATTTTGTTTATTCTCATCAATTCTTCCGTTAAACTAGTGAGCTCCTCCTTTTTTCCATTTTTTTCCGCTATTTTTATCTGCTCTATTAGCTTAGAACTTTTCTCTTTACTTAATTGCCTCTTTAATTCAAAGAAAAATTGTTCCACCGCCAGCCATTTATCTTTAGTTGAAGAAAAGCTATCACTTTTTTCACAATTTTTAAAATATAACTCACGTAAAAAACGTTGTTGTTCTTGATTCTCTAAACCTGCCAAAAGTTTATCTAAATTAAAATTTACCACCGGACCCTTTGTTAAAATAATCTCTGCAATATTTTTATTGGTAAAATTCTCTTCAATGGCTTCCTTATATTTAACAATTCCTTCCTTCCAAATATGGCTATCACTGATAAAGATGCCCATTATCTGAATTTGGATTTCTTTTATTTTATCAAATTCAATGTTTTCTTTTTTGGGATAATTCAAGCGCTCCTCCGTATTATTTAAATGAAAAATTTCATTTTTATTAAATTCTGCAAACAATACCTGCTCAGAAATGTTTAGTCTCTCCGCCAACTCTTTTATCCAATGTTCCTTTTCCACATTGTTGGAAAAACTGTTAATTAATCCAGACAATTCTTCGATTATTTTTTTCTTATCAGCGATAGCACTGGGGTTTCTATTTTTTAAAGATTTTTGCACAAAATACTCCATTGCTGAAGAGGCCTCCAGTACCGCAGTTAAAAAAACTTCCGCATTATCTTTGACCGCATCCGCCGCATCCTTCCCATCCTCAATGGCGACGATGGAAACGTTTAGTTCCTTTTCAAAAGCCAGCTGTGCACTTCTAAAGGCAGCCTTCTGTCCAGCTTCATCCATATCAAAAAACATCTTAAGATTCTTGGTATAGCGCTTAATAAGGCTCAGTTGTTCAACAGTCAAAGCTGTTCCGGAGACAGCCACAGTATTTTTTATTCCCGCTTGGTGCGAAGCAATTACGTCCATTTGTCCTTCAACTAAAAGCACCCAATCTTTTTCTTTAATATTCATCTTTGCCTTATCAATACCATAGAGGACATTACTCTTATGATAAATCTCTGTTTCAGGAGTGTTGATATATTTTGCCTGAGATTCATCCCCCTTTGGATTAATGCGGGCAGAATATCCCAAAATTTTACTGCTCGAATCTGCAATTGGAAACATAATTCTATCTCGAAAGCGATCATAATAATTATCCACCTGAGCAGAATTATTATCCTTGGGAATAATCAGGCCAGCCGCCAAAATATCTTTAATCTCAAAACCCCGACCAACTAAAAAACTCACTAAATTCCTCCAACCTGCTGGAGCATAACCTAACCTAAAAACTCGGATTGTTTCCTCTGTTAAACCTCGCTTTTTTAAGTAACTCAAAATTTCATCTCGACCCAAACCCTCCCAAAGTTGTTTTTCATAAAAAACTGTAGCTAATTCCAAAATTTCCCAAATCTTACTTTTCTCTTTGGTATTACTGATTGATTCTTTTCCATATTTAGGCAGCTCCACTCCCGCTCTTTGGGCTAAATTTTCCAAAGCATCCCTGAAATCCAAACCCTCAATTTCCATTAAAAATCCAAAAATATCCCCACCCTTACCACAACCAAAACAATGAAAAAATTGCTTATCTTCACTTACAGAAAAAGAAGGCGTTTTTTCATTATGAAAAGGACAACAAGCTTTCCAGTTGTTGCCAGCTTTTTGTAAGCGCACATATTCACCTACTAAATCGACGATATTTAATTTTGATTTTATAGCTTCGATTTCTTGACTCATTATTTTAAATCTAATAGAAGTATCCCTTATTATGGCACACTAAAAGTATTTTTGGAAGAGCTCTAAAAATGCAACAAGCAACCAAATAAACCCCTAGCCAGAGCTAGGCTTTCTCAATTTAATCATTTTGAATTTCCACTTTTATTCGAGAAAGATAACGAGGAAAACTATTGGAGATAAAGTCTGGGGAAAAAGATACCTCTATTTTACCTACCTCCGGAGAACTTTTTATAATTTGACTTACATCATCTCTGTCGCGACCAACCAAACTCTGCTTAATTTTTTCCTTATCAATCACTGAGCGCAATTTCATATTGACATTGATTTGAGTTTTTATTGTTTTTTTAGCAAAATCAATATCAGCATTACCAAGGTTTTTTTCAAAAGAAACAATTTCTTTAGCAAAATCATTTTTAATTAGATTATCTTTACTGAAACTAACTATTCTTTCATCCAACTCCTTATTAGAAAAAACCAAAGCTTTTGCTCTTATTTTTACTTGGTATTCAAAATTCTCAGTAACGGATCCCTCCTCTGGAAAAACTGAAGCATCTAAAATTTCATAGGCAAGAGCATTTTCTAAAAGTAAATTTTCCGAACCTATTTTATTTTTAACCAACTCCTTAAGTTTAAGTTTTAATTCATTTTCCGCTTTAAATTTAGCGCTCTCAATGTCACTCTTAGATACTACACTTAATTCGCCTTCTTCACTACCACCACCCTTAGTTTCTTGGCTTAATTTAGCATAAAATTTATCATATTTATTGCTACCCTTGAGTCCTGGAATAGTAAATGAACCTTCTTTAATATTAAAATCTTCTCCAGACTCATCCGCCACTATCTCCGCCTCTGCCTGACCGGCCACAGTTTTACCATCTTTGATAACCATGCCTGGAATCGTAACTGTATCCAACAATCGATAAAGTTTTCCACCATCACTCAAGAGGCGTGTCGTGGCCACCAATACCTGACTGGTTTCGCTAAATTCATTATAGATAGTTACTGCACCTTTTGATTTTTGATTTGAAGAGCCTTTTTTATCACCCGTGGCTGGGAAACTCAAAGACAAAACACTTTCTTCTTCAATTGTTTTTATTTTTAAATTTATCAAGTTCTCCTTAATATTGTCCCCTTCTACATTTTCCGTCACCGTTAGCTTTAAGCTCAAATTTTCATCTTTTTTTACCGGAAAAACCAAGATATCCGCTTTCGGCAAAAAGAAATACGCCCACAAGGAGCCAATTAATACCACAATCAAAATAACAAAAGTTGTCAGAAATCTTACAATTCTCCTTGAGGTATTTTTTCCTCGCTTAGAGACCGCCGCTAGTTGCTCAGGTGGGTTGGTAAACATCTCATTGAAATTATCTCGAGGCGCCTGAGCTTGAGCATTATTTAAATTACTAGACTCGCCTTGGGAAGTAGAATTTCTAGCCAAAAAAGATCTATTTTTATCAGCTTCAATATTTTTCTTTCTGATTACCTCATTATGTGAAATAAAACTATCCGCACCCAAATTAACTAATCGATTACGTTTATCATCAACCTCACTGGCCACAACAGGATTTGTTGGTGATGGCTGAGCTTGAGGGGTGATTGCTGCTCGACTAGGATTATTGACTGCTACCCTATTTGAATCATTACTGCTGGCCGCCCCCAATTCCTCCAAAGTCCTCTTCACGGGGAAACCTATTTTCTTAGCAATAATTATTGATCGCTCATCCCTGGTGATTATCATTACTTTCTTTTCCAATAAATCAACTTCCTTTTTAATTAATTTCAAACTAACAGCACTTTGCATGATTAAAGCACCCTGGGGAATAACCAGTACGTTATAACGTGAGTTAGATTTTCTAATTCTAGTGATAATAGAGTTTACCTCTTCATCAATATTAATATAGAAAGTTTGGTACATAGTAATGTTTAAAAAAAATTATTTATAATCAACTTTATTCATCGCCCGCTTAAGAATTCCGGCTAAAACCTGTTCCTCTTGAGAAAGTTCTAGTACTAAGCCCGCTAGTCCCATCGGGGTTACATCTTGAGTACTGGTTAACTCCCCAGTTTTATCAATAATATTAATAGCATCTTGTGGTCGCAAAAAAGATATCTTTGGATGATCCACAAAAGATAATTTACTCAACCATTCTTTTGAAAGTAAGGCATTTCTAATGCCCGGCAATCCAGAGCCACCCCCACACATTAAAATTTTGTTAGGCAATAAATCATTTTGAGAAAACTCTGACAATGCTAACTCTACTCCACTTAACCAAATTCGACAATCATCTTCAAATATTTTTTCTACCTTTTCTGAATCGGCTTTATTTAATTTTCCTAATGAATAATTTATTTTTAATCTTTCCGCTCTTTCAAAGTCAACTCCTAGCTCTTGCGATAAACGCTTAGTAAAAGCTCGCCCACCCAAGGCAAACATCTTGGTGCCCTCCAATCCACCATTTCTCACCACGGCAATATCAGTAGTTCCACCACCTACATCGATAAATATAGAACTAAAGTTAAAATCTCCTTCAAAATCAACTAACTTTGCCACTGCATAAGGCTCCGCCGCAATACTCACTAAATCTATGCCCAGCTCATTTACAATCGATTCTATCGCCCCCAAATGAATAGTTGGCGCATAAGCATTAAAGACACTGATTGACACGTTGTGCCCTTGAAAACCCAGGGGGTTATTAATTCGATAACCATCAATTCGCACATCTGAAATAGCGGCATTGATTAATTTAATATCAATATTACTTTGTCCAGTTTCCCAGGCAATCTGCTCCCCAATTCTCTCGTAGGCTTTTTGTTGAACCTTTTGAATAATATTATTTAATTCAGGTAAGCCTATTTTTAAATCAGAGTTAGCTCGTTCATAATGAACAGTCGTCGTTGTCCCCTTTACCAATTCTCCTGCTATTCCGACAATTGCATATTTTACATTTTTTACACCCGCCTTTTGCTTGGCGATACCAATCGCTTCTCGAGCCACTTTTACCACTCCCGAAATATCAGAAACTGCACCACTTTGCATATTGCCCAATTCCTGCCTAATCTTTCCTACTCCAATAACAATTCCCTTATCGTTAACTCTATCCACTTTAAAAACAAGGGCCTTTACTACTTCCGTCCCAATATCCAATGCTAAAACTAAATCAAACTTTTTATGATTAGCTAAAATTTTAGAAATAAATCCCATATTTTTATTTAAACCTTAAACTATTTTCTTAATCTCAATTTTCTCCATAAATTCGGCTATATTTTTCTGAGTAAGTAGTCCCTCTTTCGCCCCATAATACAAAATAACATTAGCGCTATTTGCCAAACCCATTTTTAATGATTCCTCGATACTCTTTTTGCCGATATATCCAGCTAAAAATCCACTAGAAAATGAATCCCCGGCGCCCAAAGTATCCACTGGTTTTTCCACTACCACTTTAGCACTCAAAATCTCACCCGCTGCCAAAACCCAACTACCTCGTTCACCATCTGTTAAGACTACCACACCCCCACTAATTAAAGCCAATTCTTTTAACAAAAATATTTCATCATTCAATTCTAGCTCTGCTTGATTTTTATTTTTCGCTAGCATTATTCCAATTGCCTCATCTTTATTTAAAATCAACACTTCCGCCTGGGAAATTATTTCCAAAACTTTATTTGGATTATCTTGGATGTTTCTTTGCCCCGGATTAAAAATTATTTTTATTCCAGCCTCCTTGGCGGTTTGTAAAATAGTATCTGCGTGTTTTTCCCATTCTCCATTTAAAGCACTGATAAAAATTCTCTCCGTATTTCTTATTTTTCTCGGAAATATTTCCAACTTCGTATTTGATTCTCGATTAAATAAAATTACATGTTCACCGGTATTTTCATCGACAATTATCGCTGAAACATCACTTTTACAACTTTTATCTATCTGCAGTAAATTGGTTTTAACCTTTTCTTTTTTTAATTCACTTTTAATCCACTTACCCACTTCATCCTTGCCCAATTTTGTATAACACGCCACTTTAATTCCCAACCTAGCTAACCCCTGAGCAACATTAGCCGCGCAGCCACCCGGAGCTTCGTAAATTTTATCAATTTGATATTTAGCTCCCAGCTCAAAAGCAATTTTTTTCTGAGCGGTAATGTCCTCTGGCGTATCAAAAATCACCCCCTCTTTACTGGGGAAAAAAATATCTTTAGATGATGAGCCGACACAAATTATTTGATACATAAATTTTAAATTAAATAACATCACGGATTGGTATTATTGTTGGTAGTTTGAATATTGCTAACACTAGTTAGGGAAATATTAGTCAAATTTGGATTAATAGTGTTTAGAATTATCCAAGCAAAGAAAACTGCCAACAATCCATAAATCGCATCCATGATTATTTTTTTGCCACTTTCCATCTTGGAGGTATTACCTGCTCCAGTAAAATACATAAATCCACCAATGGAGATCATTAGCAAAGCCCCAATCCCTACTGACCAAATAGCAAACTTATACACTGCCTTAACATAAGCGGGAAAGGTGTTAATACTGGCTGTAGTAGCAGTTCCTGGAATTTCTTCCAATGGCGTATAACTTGCCAAAGCTACCTGAAAGGAAAATATTGCCAATAAACAAAGAATCCCCAAAGTTATTTTTTTTATTTTCATATTATTTACCCCGTTAAATTACATTATTCTGTACTATCTAACTGGGGTTTTGCTTAATTAAATGTTTATACTCTAAATTTAGTACGTTCCATAATCTCCCTATTTACTATAGCAACATCTCGCCCATATTTCAAACGGGACATTTCCTTTAAGTAACCAGGAATTTCTTTATTACCAATAGAAGGCGGATAAGCGGTTATATTGAATGGCTTAGTAGTCTCATTATTAATTAATATTTTAGCAAAACCACTGTAATTGTTAACATTAATCAAATCACTGGCGGCAAAAATTGGCTCGAATTGTTTTTCCAAAAATTCTGCATCTTCTGGCCCCACGCGAAATGAGCAAATTGATCCCACATTACCAAAAACTGCCTTAGAAATTTCATCACTGAGTTGTCCAATAAACTGATGAGCGATAATTAAATTCAATTTATATTTTCGGGCTTCAGATAAAATTTGAGAAATTGAATCTGTGGTAACATTTTGAAACTCATCAATATATAAATAAAAATCTTTTCTTTCTTCCTCAGGCATATCCACTCGAGACAAGGCGGCCATCAAAATCTTTCCCACAATCACCATTCCCAAAAGATGACTATTAATTTCTCCAATTCTACCTTTGGAAAGATTAATTAACAGAATCTTACCATCATCCATAATACTTCTAAAATTCAAGGCACTTTTTTGCTGAGCAATTATTGGTCGCATTAAATCATTAGAGATAAAGGTTGTTAATTTTGAAGTTATATAAGGGACCATATTTGCCAAAGCCGCCTCACCTCCAGCTTTCTCCGCTTCCTTAATCCAAAAATCTCGCACCACGGGATTATTACAATGAGATAGTTTCATCCTTCTGAATTCTTCATCCGCTAAAACCTTTGGAATTTCCATCAAAGTTGAACCCGATTCAGGATGCTCCATCACCAAAAGCATGGCGTTTCTCGCGTATTGTTCAAACATTGGACCACCGGTTTGCTTTAAGTCATATAACTTATCAAAAATTCCAATCATTTCATTGATTACAAAACTTTTTTCTTCTGGCCGCTGATATTCAAGCATATTCAAACCCATCGGTCGTTCACTATCAGCCGGATTAAAAATAACCACATCTTCCGCTCGCTCTTTTGGCACAGCAGTCAAAATATCCTCAATAGCATCACCATGCGGATCAATAAAGCAAATACCCTTTCCATTTCGGATATCTTGTTTGGCCATCTCTTGAAGAAAATTTGATTTTCCCACTCCAGTTTGTCCAATTGTATAAAGATGTCGACGTCGATCACTATCTGTTATTCTTATCTCCGTTTTTTCTCCACGATAATCATTAAAGCCCAATAAAATACCCTCGCGCGGAATATTAACTGGCGGCGGAGCAGCTCCAGCTTTCAGCCATTTAATTTTAGGGGTTTGGGTAGTGGAAATAGGAAAATGAAAAATACTAGCAATCTCCTCTGTATTTAAGATTACTGCATTATCTTCATTAAAATTTCTGAAAATGTAATCAAAAGCAATATCTCGATTTCTTAGTCTTTTTTTAACCTTGAAATAGTTAACTCCATGATTTTCAAATTGAGAAAAGGAATTTTCCATCTGGGCTAAAATTTCATCTGCTCTCTCTTGAGAATTGGCCGAGGCTAATAATCGAATATTAACTTTAAAACCAGCTTTGTTGGACTTTTGTTCGATTGATTTTATTAAATCTTGCTCCTCGGGAGTCAACTGAATAATATCTTTTTTCTCCATCCCGCTTGCCCCTTTGCTACCGCTCGTTAACATTGAATTTAGCATATCTCCCGCCCCTTTACCTACCTGTGAAATCAAAGAATTAGAATGCACATCTTTTAAACGTTTGCCTTGTTGCATTTTATGAGCAATTGATTTGCCCAGAGTTTGCCAACCCTTACTTGCCGGAGAAATAACCATCTGGATTGCCGCCCCTTCTTCCTCAGTCTCAAATTTACTTAATGAATTAGAGATTTCATTTAAGGGGTCCACATCCATGTTTTTATAAGTTTTAATTGGCAAGGCATGTTTATTTTTCAAATCCAAAACGGCTGAAGCTGTAAAACCCCCTGGAGAAAAAATAGTATAATCAGAAATTTTTTCTACTGAAGCATTGGGAAAATAGCTATGGATTTGTTTTTCCAAAGTATTTCTTAATTTTTTTGCGATAGCCACATAAAAGAAAATCTCCTCACTACTAGAAGGATTAGCTATCTCGAAAGAAACCGCCGGACTGTTATAAAAAAGTTTTCCCCAAAAAGAATTATTTATTTTTATTTTAGCTAGAGTTGTTAGTAATTGCTCCATAGCACCAATTTCTTCTTTCCAAGTATCATTTTGTCCACCACTATTGGAGTTAATATCTTTTTTGCTCAATTTAGATACCCGCACTATTTCCAAATCCATATGCATGGAATAATTAATCTGGATTCGAAAACGAAAGAAACTACGCACCACCAAAAAAAGTCCGCTTAAAATAGCCGCTGTTCCCAGTGCTAACATCAATAATATTAAAATAGTGTTTAGGTTTAACATTTTTGTTTTTGCTTATTACTTCCTTTTTTGGGGAAATAGCTACTCTACCGGCAATCAACTAGGTAGTTAAAAAAATGACTTCTGCCAAAAATAATCCTACGGTCAAAATTATATTTCTCCTTCCTTAGCTAACGCTTTTTGAAATTCTTCTCCAATCATTTTATCATGTAACATGTCCAAGATATAATTATCATCTACTTGTCTTGCTACTTTCACAGCATAAACCACGCCCTTAACTTTTGATAAATCCAGCAGATGTTGAATTTGATCCTCCGCATCATTTTTCTTAGCAACCAAAGCTGCATCACTTTTTACTGCTGCCGTTTCTTCGTCATCATTATCTTTAGCTAATTGGCTAGCAATTTTAGCATAAGCAGCATCCTTTTCTGCGCCGACAACTTCCTTGGCTTCTTTTACTTCTGGTAAGACAAGACTCTCTTTCTTTTTAGCAATATCATTGCCTAGCTTTTCTACGTGACCAAATTTTTCCGATAAATTCAAATCTTCCTCACTAATGGGTTCAAGTTTGGCATCTATTATTTTTTCATCGGACATATTTTTAATAAAAAAATTATTAACTATTCTTAAGCTCAGTTTTCACATTTTCCACGATTCTTTCTATTATCATATCATACTTTTCGATTCTTGCCCTCAAAAACTCCTCTATTTCCTCTGGATTATCCCCATTTTTAAGCATTTCTTTAAGTTTTTTACCATCGTCATCATCCAATCTGTCGATAGTTTCAATAAAAATCTTCTTCAAGATAATTTCTCCAATTTTAGCCAAAATATCATCCTGTTTATCCTCGGGCAGTTTATCAAATCCCAATTCTCGCATGATGTCATTTTTAGTACTCTCTTGATTTTTTTTATTCATATTTTTATTTTATCTTAAACAAATTATTTTTATTTATTTATTTTCCAAAGTCAAATTAGCTGCCCGCAAGGCTTCCCGAAACTCTCTTATTCGACCTTCTTCGTAGGCCTGACGCAAAGTGTTAACCACTAGAGATTTCACACTACTGCTATTGTCATATTCGACATGCACACCAGTTTTTTTAATTGCCTCTTGAAATAATTGCAGAGTTTTTTCATTAACATTTTCAGCAATTGTGCCTTCTTTAATTTGAAATAAACCAAAAAATAATTTGTTTGCACCACTTTCACTCATCCCCAATCTAAATTCATTTTGAATTAAACCATTCACATAAGACGTATAATCAGAAATTGGTAAATCATTATTACTAATAAATTCATTAACGACGGCTGGATTTAAATCACGAATTACTTCTGCCACTACCATATTTTTATCTGTAACAATTCCCTGTTCCTCTAGCTTGTGGAAAATATTTTGCAATTTAACATTTGGATTTTGCATGTCTCCTGGCGTAGATCTCAACTCATATAATTGATTAACTGAAATTTCATTTATTTCAGCATACTCCTGTGGTTTAAAGCCCAACTCTCGAGCCAAAGAAATTTCCTTAACTGTATTTATTTTTTCTTGCTCCAAACTGACACCGGTCTCAACTGGATTTTTCACTTTTTCAATATTTTTTTCCAATTCCGTAATTGACTCAGCGTTTCCTCCCAAGTGCTGAGCATCGCTAAACCCCACTACCTTAATATCCGCCAAATTATTGACATCAATAGCTAATTTCGTGCCACTCGCAACTTTATCAAAATTATAATCAGGATATTTAGCTTTCAATTCACCGATAATTCCAATAGCTCGACGATCAGCCCAGGCACTGACATCTTCGCCAGTCTTCCAGCCCATATTACCCGCAGTTAATTTTTCATGCTGGATGATTAAATACTCTCTTAGGTTATCCTTTAGTCCAGCGGATAAAACATTTAATTCTACCACCCCCTGACTATTAGCACCCAAATTCAGCTTTTCAACCATTGGAGTTTCAGCAACGGGCATCTCAGCTGATGCACTTGGCACCACACTGGCCTCTGGCACTGTAACCTCAATCCTAACAGGGGCAGATCCCTCTGCAGGAACTGTTTGTTTAAGTTTTATCCCAGCCTCTTCCAATAAGGTATAAATATCCTTTTTTCCACTATTCATCTCTGGGGCACTGCCCGAAGGACTACTTTCTCCCACAGGAAAAACCATCCGTGGATGCAAAGCACCAGCTATCGGAGCTACCCCACCTCTATCTTCTGGAATATTTGCAGGGGCTTCATTATTAGATATGGTGGCACCTTCTTCAACGTTCACAGTCTCTACCGCTGGAGATAATGCACTATCAGCTCTTGAAATGTCTGCAGGAGCTTCAACATTAGGCACAGACACACTCTCGCTGACACTTGCACTTGCCGATTCTTGAGGAAAATATCCTTTGACAAACTGCGCCAATTCAAAAATTATCGTATTAACTGCTATAGCCTTACCAATAGACATCACCAATCTTTTACCAGCCGCTTGACGCTCTTTTTTTGCCGAATCCACAACCTCTTGAGAAGCCCAGCCCAGCTCTTCTTTGAAAAAATCATTAGTCTCAACTCCTAATTTTTCCAAAGTAGCTAATCTTTTTTCCAACATCATTTTTTCATCCACTATGGATTCTTCTTTTTCAATAATGGCTTTTGCCTCAGCTCTTTGATAAAAAGCCCTACTAGCCAAAGCAATTCCCAATGTCCTGGTAAACACTCTTATTCCAGGCGCATAGGCGGCCACTAGCGCCATTGCCCCGCCTACTGCCAGCATCCCCCCACCCAAACCAAGAATTTTAGAGTCAGTCTTTTTCATGATTAACTCTCGCGGCTTTCCCATCAGCTCTTTATATTTATCAACAATTTTCAGCATCCCTAAATCAAATTCTCTCTTAGCTCCCTCAAATATTGGATGCTTTTCAAACTTCAAATCTTCTCTAGCACTTAGCAAATTTAAGGTTTCACTAAACTTAGCATAACGAAACAATATCTCCCGATCTTCGCCATCAGCAGGATTTTCAATTTCTACAATTGCCTCCAGATATTCCTTAAGTGCTGTTTGATAATTATTTTTATACAATTCCAAATCCTGTTCAACTTGATAAGTATTATCGATACTAATAAAATTTTTAAAGAAACTTTTAAGTTTAGATAATCCACTGTTAATAGAACTCTCTTTTTCAACGTAAGTTCTTCTATTTTTTTCTACCTCTTCCCCTAACAACTTTAACTTATCATCATTTTTTAGCCTTGTCCCCTCAATCATTTCTTTCTCCATTAACTGCTGATCTAATTCCTCAAAGTCTTTGCGTTTTTGCGCATCCTTTTCTCTTATTTCACTCAAATCTTTAATTGCCAAGGCTAATTCCGCTCCCTCTAACTCTAAAATCCTAACTCGCTCAGCTCTTTTTAAATTAAAAAAATAATTAATGTCTTCATCACTGGCGCCCCCTGATGATAATTTATTATAAACTTCCTCCATGGTTAGTGGATCTTTTTTATTTTTAGTCGCGGCCTCTGCTGCTAATAATTTCTCAAACTCCTCAATTTTAGCTGGCAAATCCAAGGCAACCAAATCCCAAGCTAATTTAATTTTTTCGATATCTCCATCTAAAAAATTATCAGCGGTAGCTTTTTTTATAAATAAATCTTTAAAAAAATCTCCTATATCCCCCTTAGACTCTTTGGCTATCTTATATGTCGCCAAATCAATTATATTTTTTTTGAAAAATTCAATCGCATTCTCCTTTTCCACCTCAGTTAATTCATTTTTATCATCATTAGCATCTACTCCTTTGCCCAAAACACTCTCTACTTTCAATCTATAAAAAGAAGTACTAGTTTCTATTATATAAGATCCGTCTTTGCATTTTTTTATATTTTTTACCTGAGATGTTCTAAATTTATCTGAGAAAATCTGTTCCCCCCTAGATACACTTTTATTCTTTATAATCACATCAAAACTTTCTCCCAAATCAATAATAGTAGCTTTTGCACTTTTTTTAGATATTTTTTTAATATTAGCATTTTTATCAGCAATTCCTTCAATTGATTCAACATCTTCTGCCTCCAATAAATCTCTTTCAAATTCAGATTTCTCTATTTTTTCTCTTCTTACCAATATTGTTTCTAAAATTTTATCCTTACGACTCCCATCGGGCATATTTGCAACTTTTCTCTCAGCAACAGCCAGTTCATTTTTCTCTAGTTCAATTGCATCGTTAAAATCTTTAATTTTTTTATCTTTTTCTTCCTTAGCTTTTCTTATATTTTTTTCCTCCTCAGTTTCTATAGTTTTCCCCGAAGCCACATCTATCATCTTTCCCAAGGCATCAATGACTTTTTTACTTTTTGCCTTAGCTAGACTACTTTCTAGGGCAGCAATTAGCATTTCTTTTATATCAAAATCTTCATTTTTTTCAACCTTATCTCGAACTTGTTTAGTTAAAGCCGCTCGAATATCCTTCCTTTTAGTGACTATTATTTTCTCCTCCAATACAGACTTTAAATCAGCATTATTAAAAAAATTATTCAGATACTCACTTGCCCTATCACAAATCGCCACCTGCTCTTCAGATGTTAATGTTTTTTTATCAATAGGCTGCTCACCTAATTCAATATTATCAAAATCAGCTTCAAATTCTTTTCCAAATTTTTCCCAATCCTTTTGACTTGTTGGGTCAAAAAGTTTTTTATCTGCCATAAAAATTATTAATTAATTTTATTTTATATTTTTTATAATAAATTCAGCTACATCCTCTCCTCTATCTATAAATAAATCTCTTCTTTTAAATTCTCGCATCAAAAGGGCTACTGCCTGAATTTCTAGCATCATCGCTATTCTTTTTTGAGGAAAATCATCCCAATTAAATTCACTTTTTGATTTATCAATAAATTTAACAATCACTTCCTTTGATTTTTCTACTATTTTTTTCTCCTTTTCATTAAATTGTATCCCCGCTTCTGCAACATTCTTAGACTCATTAAACTCCTTCAATTCTGCCTCCCAATCAGCGTTAAGAGCTACAATCATTTCACTATCCAATTTTTTTATTTTATCTAATAATGCTTCATCTGCTTGCCCACTTATATTCATCTGCTTAATATCTCTGCCTATTTCTGCAAATCCGTCATGCAATGAATGAATACTATTGAGTTTTGCTTTATTGAACACTCTTTCTTCTTTATGAATCAGCAAAAAATCATGAAACTTTTTATTGAGTTCAATTTTATCTATATCCAAATTTCCCTTCTCTTCTTTAATTTCATTTATCAAACTTAACAACGCCTCCATTTCTTCCGATGAAAGATTTTTTTTGTTAGCTTGAACATTATCAGCTGAATCAGCTTTCGTTACATTTTCTGCAACCCTTATATATCTTTTATCTTTTTCAAATTTATTCAGATCGATTTTTTCCTCCACATCCTTTTCATCAACCAATCTTTTAACAATCACAAAAGTATTCTCATCATCTATTCCTAACTCATAACCAATCACAGTAAAACCATCTATCGGAAATCCAGTTTCATCATATCTAGCATAATCAGTTTCTGGTTTTCCATACTTATCCTCTAGCTCAGAGATTTTCCTATCTCGCTCAGTTTCTTGAGCAATCTTATTGGCTATCGCCGAAGCTCCGGCTCCATGTAGCTCAACATCATCTAAGTCATGCAAAACAACCTCATCTTTTTCTTTTTCAAAAATACCCATTCCCATCTTTTTTGCGTACAATTCAACCCAATCTTTATCAGCCCACTCCTGCATTTCGTGATGCAATTGATTTATTCTTACAAGAGTTCCCCTATCTACCTCTTTAATAGTATTAAATTCATTTGCTTTCTCCTTGTATTGATCAATAACTGTAGAAATTTTATTTTGAAAATCAACAGCTTCAGGATAAGCTTTTTTAAATTCTCCCAATTTCTTATCAAAAAAACCAATCAAAGAATATACATCTTTTTTGATTTTTTTTATATCATCAGCTATCAATTCTTTACTAATCTTATCGTTTTTTCTAATATCTTCTGTTTTTTTTGATATTTCATGTGCCGCTAATTCTTCGGCAAAGCTCCTGTCCTTAATAGCCTTTTTGATAATATGCGGAACTTCTTTTCTATTGTCATCCTTAATATCTTCCTGAATAACTTCACCATCTCCAATATCCAACTTCTCTTCTTCAGCATTAACAGCGACTAATTTTTCGTCTTGTATTTCAATTTCACTACCAAGCCTTGCTTCGATGTCAACAAATATTTCTTCCAATTTTTCTTTGTTTTTTTCAGTTACAGCCTCCTGGATATCTTTCTTGTATTCTGAGATAATTTTATCAAACTGCTCTTTCTCGAAATCACCTAAATTATTGTCTAAAATATATTGAGCATATCTCTTATCGAGATCTCCTAAATATTTATTTATATCTGAGATTAAGTCATTAAAATCCTCATCATTTTCGCCTTCGCTAAATATATCCCCCTTAATTATTTTTTGCATTTCTTCTTTAATTTTCTGCATCTTAGATAATTTCTCATTACTATCTTCTTGCTGCTTTAACTCTAAAACAGCGAACCTAAAAGCACCCATATCTTTTCTGATCTGCTCTATATTTTTCAATTTATTATCCAAAACCAAGCAATCAAGCTTTGCTTCAAGTTCTTCAACTAAATAATCCAAACCTCTCATTTCTGATTTGATTTGTTTTTTTAAAATTTTTATTCTTTTTGTTTCTAATTTATTTCCATCATTCTTTTCATTTCCCTCCTCCGTTTGTCCTTGAAGATTATCGGTAGCTGCCGACATATCGCGATTAGGTCTATTATCGTTACGTACATTAATTCTTATTATTTCATCCATACCAAAAAAATAAAAAAGATTTATCACTTGTTTGAATTATACCACAACTTTATTTAATCCACAAAAACTGTTATTATATATTTATAAGAAAACTTAAAAAATAAACTGCAACTTACCAGCCGTGTAAGTCGCTTTATAAAATAAAAATAAAATGAAATTCAAAAATCAAAAAATCGTCAACCTAACCCTCCTGATTCTAATTATGCTAGCCGCTTTTACTGTTCGTTTTTACAACATTGAAAATGTGCCCAGTGGAGTCTATCCAGATGAAGCCGTCAACGGTATCGATGCTCTAGGCGCAGCCAGTAGTGGAAATTACCAATGGTTCTATCCAGCTAACAACGGACGCGAGGGTCTAATGATGAATTTAATCTCTTTTTGTTTCCAAATTTTTGGAGTTTCCATTTTTGCCCTCAAACTACCCTCTATGATTTTTGGTACTTTAACAGTCTTGGGCACTTATCTGTTGACTAAAGAACTTTTCAAAAGTCAGCGTGCGGGACTCTTGACTGCTTTTTTTGTTGCCTTTTCTTTTTGGGCAATTAATTTTTCTCGTATTTCGTTTCGCGCCAATATGCTACCCACCATCCTATCCTTTTCTTTTTATTATCTATTTTGTGGTATCCGATACAATAAAGTTATTCATAATCTAAAAACTAGCACGCGTCGCTTTTACCAAAGTTCCGCCTTTAAATCCTACTTTTGTTTTGCGATGGCTGGCTTAATTTTTGGTATCGGTCTCCATACCTATATATCCTTTCGTATTGCTCCCGCTATTTTACTAGTTTCTTTTATCGCCCTTTGGATTACCAAAAAACATTTTTGGCGAGATTACTGGATGCACAGTCTACTTTTCATAGCCTTTATGCTAGTTTCCATGTCTCCAATTCTTCTTGATTTTTATAAACATCCTGAATATGTCAGTTCTCGCTCCGGCAGTATCTCTGTCCTTTCTCCAGAGGTAAATCATGGTCATCTAGTTAAAGAGTTGAGTCGTAGTCTATTTCTAAGCCTGGTGAAATACAATTTTTGGGGTGACCAAAATTGGCGTCACAATTATCCTCCTTACCCAATTTTAAATCCAATTCTGGGCTTTACTTTCTTGGGCGGATTAATTTATTTAATTACCAAATGGTTCCATCTTTTAATTCTTCGTTTCAAACATAAAATTCGCGATCGAAAATTTTATGTTTATAGTTTTATTTTAGCTTGGTTTTTTGGCATGCTTGCTCCAGAATTTCTGACAGCCGAAGGATTACCTCATGCCCTACGCTCCATTGGCACACTGCCTGTTACCTTCATTATTGCTACCATTCCTTTTCTTTGGCTTTTAGGGAAAAAAGAACGCTACGGTCATGGCTTTAAGCTCATTATTCTCTCTCTTATTGTTGCGACATTACCCTTTATCGCTGTTTTTGAAACGCTTAAATACCACTACTTCTGGGCTAACAGTCTTCAGCAAGCCCAATCTTTTGAATTTTCATTGATTGATGATGCTTATTATTTAAGGAGCTTACCAAGTGCCACGCCAGTGGTAGTTATTGCTGAAAATATGCAAAGAATCCCTATAAAAATGTTCAACTACGAAAGGAATGAAACTATCTATATCCACCAAGATGAACTTGATAATGTATTAAATACCACCCAAATAAAAGACGATACTCTCTTCATCTTAACTGGCAAACAATTATGGGTAGCAGAAAAAATTACCGCTGCCTATCCTCAACTAACTTTGATAAAAATCCCTGGCCGATCTCATTTCCAAAATGAAATCTGGGCAATTTATAAAAATCAATAAATTTAAAAAATAATTCATTAAACTAACTCCATGAAAAATAAGATCAAAGATTTTAAACATTTTCTAAAGGAAAGACATGTTCAACTAATCATCTTAATCTCTGTTTTGTTTCTAGGTGTATCTATCTACAATGCTCATCAAGATGGAGTTACTTTTGATGAGATTGCTCACATCCCCTCAGGTTATTCCTATCTTTCTGAGCATGAAATACGCCTCAATCCTGAGCACCCACCACTCATAAAAAATCTATCCGCTCTACCACTGATGTTTATGGATATAAATTTTGACACCTCTTTACCTTTTTGGACCGGAGAACTTCCTCGCAAATGGGACGAGGGTCAATGGACGGCTGGCAGACACCTACTTTGGGAAGCGGGAAATAATCCAGATAAAATAGTTTTCTATTCCAGAATTCCTATCGTTATTCTTTCTCTACTTTTAGGTTTATTTATTTTTAAATGGACCAAGGAAATTGCTGGTACCTTGGCTGGATTATTAGCCTTTATTCTATATGCCTTTGACCCCAATGTTTTGGGTCACAATCATTATGTGACTACAGATCTAGGCATCATGACTTTCTTAACTTTTTCTTTTTATTATTTCATAAAATTCATAAAAAAACCCAGCTGGAAAAATGCTTTCATTGGTGGTTTTTTCTTAGGCCTACTGCACTTAGCCAAATTTTCTTCTATTTTGACTTTGCCTATCTTCGGCCTAATCCTTATTACTTATCCTATTCTTAAGAAAAATAAACATGCCGAGGGAAAACTAAAGACTTGGTTTATGTATCTAGGTAAGGGTTTGGTAGCTTTTGCCCTTTCTATTGTAATGATCTGGGTAGTTTATTTTCTCAACACCTTTAATACTTCCCGAGAAACGATGGCTCAGTTGATTGATTTCAATGCTCCACAAACAGATCAAAACATAAAAAATGTTTATACCCGCAAAGCACTGCATGCTTTAAACGGTAATGTCCTGACTCGTCCACTTGCTGAATATGGGATTGGAATAAATTATGTTTTTCGTCGAGTAGCGGGAGGAAATGGAGCTTACTTTATTGGGGAGGTTTCTGACAATGCCTTTACCGCTTATTTCCCAACAGTCTTTTTGCTCAAAGAAACTTTACCGCTGATAATCTTAATTATCCTCACGAGCTTCTTTACCCTTTACCAAATTTATCAAAAAATAAATTTAAGAAATCTCAAACAAACTTTTCATCACTTTATAGATTGGCTCAGATATGGAGTCGCGCAATACATGCTCTTTGGTTTTATCGTGCTCTACTCTTACTTGAGCATTACTGGCAATCTCAATATTGGACTTCGTCATCTCTTTCCTATCTTCCCTCTAATTTATATCCTGGTTGCCAAAAAAGTTCATGATTTCTTTAAGTCATTTCATTTTAATGATTTAATTTTTGCCAAATATATTCTAGCCCTACTCTTGATTTGGGTTGTGGCTGAACCTTTGATTAATTTTCCTTACTACCTATCCTACTTTAATCAATTAGCTGGTGGACCAAAAAATGGTTACAATTTTGTTACCGATTCCAATGCTGATTGGGGACAAGACTTTAAAAGATTTGAAGCCTTCCTCCAAGAGCATCCTGAAATAGATAAAATTCGCTTAAACTATTTCGGCGGTAGCAATCCAGAATATTATCTAGGTGACCGAGTTATTAACTGGTGGGATAGCAAGCGTCCAATTGAAGCTGGTTGGTATGCTGTTTCCGTTAACCAATTGCAAGGCAGCGTTCATGACACCCGTAAAAATCCAGATGGTACCCTCAAGAAACCAGACAATGAATCCTGGCGTTGGATAAAAAATTACACCCCTCGCTACCAAGTCGGAACTTCTATTTTCGTCTACTACGTTCCAGCAGAATAAATTTAATTTTAGTAGAGACGCAGCACTGCTGCGTCTTTTTACAAAAAGATGTCTAAATTTAAAAACAAATATACAATTAAATCAGCTAGACTGAAAGGCTATGATTATTCACAAAGTGGAATGTATTTTATTACCATATGCGTCAAAGATCGAAAATATTTTCTAGGTGAAGTTACGAATGAAAAAATGATCCTAAGCGAAATTGGAAAGATAGCAGAACAATTTTGGCGGGAAATACCAAGACACTTTCCATCTATAAAATTAGACCAGCACCAAATTATGCCAAATCATTTGCATGGAATTGTCCAAATTTTATACAATCAAGCAGATAGCGTAGAGACGCAGCGGTGCTGCGTCTCAAAATCAAATACATTTTATCATCTAAAACCAGGTTCATTGCCTGTAGCTATCCGCTCTTTTAAATCTATTGTCGCAAAAACAGCCCACAAAAAATTTCCCATTATCAAATTTAATTGGCAAGCTGGTTTTTATGATAGAATCATTCGCAATGAAACAGAGCTAAACAAAATCCGAGAATACATTCAGAATAATCCAAAAATGTGGGAACAAGATGCAGATGATACGGGAAATATTTTTATATAATAAATAGAGACGCAGCAGTGCTGCGTCTCTACACATCAAATACATAATTTATTTCTTTAATTTTTCCGCCAACCTTTTTATCTTTGCATCACTCTCTCTTGGTCCATCGTTGGAGCTGATATATCCAGCGTATGCGGTAAAATATTGATCATTATCACTAGCATATTGTTTCCAAATTCCTTTTTTCATGTGTCCAGTTTTTTGCATCGGAAAAAGTTTTATATGAGCATGATCTATGCCGGTGCCCTCCATCACTAGACCAACTCGCCCGACATCTACTAAATTTTTAATTAAAATTTGTGAAACTTTTTTAGCTGCAAGAGTTAGGCCTCGTAAGGCTTTGTCAGGCATCGCCAAAACATCACTCCCATAATGCTTTTTGGGAATAACCACTGTGGCCCCCTTGGTATTGGGGAAAATTGAAAGAAATGCCATAAAATTTTTATCCTCCCAAAAAATCCCAGGAGTTTCCATTTTACCTTTTGCGATCTCACAAAAAATACAGTTACCCCCCTCATTTTTACTTTTGTATTTAGCCATAAATTTAAATGATATTGAGTAAGATTTATTTAATCCCATGATATTGGATTTATTTCCAAAAAAAAGGATTCTTTTTCGTAGCTGCTGTGTGAAACGAAAAGCCGGAGAAAAAGAAACTTTTTTGGGAAATAAACATTCTACTTACTAACAATTCATTGCTAAAAAAATATTAAATTATTTTAATCTTTATCTTTTTCCTTTTCTTTTTCAACTGCAGTTGATGCCTCATTATTTTCTGACTCACTAGCCGCCTCGGCCTCTTCTTTGGCGCCTTCCTCTTCCTGAGTAACACCACCAATCATTCGATAAAAAACTTTATTTTCACTACGCAGATCGATATATTCTAGCTCGTTTAAATCCCTAAGCATCAATTGTCTATTTAATAAGACTTTTAAGGTATATACTGATTTAGCAATAGAAATTTTATCATTAAAATAAATATCCCAACCTTTTGCCGTTTGCACAATTACCTCGCCTGATATCCTTGAGCGCGTACGATATTCGTCCAATATTTCCAAACTAGTGTTAGCCTCGATCTCCCTAGCAATACTAGTAACAAAATCCACATAGCTTGGCATCAAAACATAGCCCCCTTCATAAATCTCCTTACCACTCTCATCAATTAGTTTAATAATCTTATTTTGACGTACTTCCTCTGAGGCCAGATCAACTTTTTCATAAGCATAACCATTTTCATCGATGAAGTAACAATTGCCTCGAGAGCATAGCGTAAGAATCAAGCTCCGCTCCTCAATCTCTACGCTTAGGGTATTGGGAAACTTTTTGTTTAAAGTTATTTTTTTTATTTTTTTAAATTTACTTTTAAGTGTCTTACTAACTTTCTGACCATCAAAAAGAATTAGATTATCAGCTGGAATTATTTTTAAATATTTACCCGCCATCTCCTCGCGAATTGATTTTTCCAATTCAGTTTGAGAAATGGTTACTACCCCAGAAATTTTAATATTATTTATTTCTAAAAAATCAGAAAAAACAAAGGAATAAATAATTACTCCCATAAAAAATAATACTAAAAAATAATAAATTAATACCGGCCGCAAAAACCTGCCTACTCGTGAGATTGACTTTCTATCCTTGCGCTCTTTGGCCCAGTGTTGGTTTTTTTCTTTTATCATCATTAAAATTAACCCTAAAAACTCAAAAACAAATTTTCTAAAATAAGTCGACTATTAAAACTAGCATTTTTTAACTTCAATAAGACATCCTCCATTTTTCCAATAATCAAATAGTTATTTCTAACCAAATTTGGATTATTTAAATTTTTAAAGGTTTGCAGTCTCATAATCCAAATCCAAAATTCTATTTTTTTCCTAGTTTTACCCACGTTCTTTGACCATTCTTGAGCCAGATCCATTCTCTGAAAAAGAGGTAATTTACCCAGCTCACCCAGTTCCCTCATAGCCAGCTCCCGTTCCTTAAAGTTATCTATTTTTTCATTGAGCCTTTTAATCTCTCCTGGCTTACCCATAGAAAAAATCACCAATTTATCCAGACTCTCGGCGGCTATCTGATTTCTAAATCCCAGTTTAATATCCTCAAGCGCCACCAAATTAAAATTTATTTTTTGACAACGAGACTTTATCGTTTTTAAAATTCGACCCTCCGCGCTTGTCACTAAAATAATTATCACACTACTAACTGGTTCTTCTAAATTTTTAAGTAAAGCATTTTGGGCAGCCGAGGTTAATCGATGCGCATCGTTAATTATCAAAATTCGATATTTTCCCTTGGAGGGAAACAGGGTTAAATTTTTCTGCGCCTCTCGAATATCTTCCACTTGGATATCCTTACTTTTTGTTATGCCTTTTTTTTCGATAACTCTGGGTGCCAATATCTGGATATCTGAATTTTTATTTTCAGCTTGTGCTAAAAAATAATTTTTATCAATCTCCACAGTTTCATCTATTAGAGTTAGACTGAGCATCTTAGCTAAAGTAAATTTACCGACTGATTCAGGACCACTAAAAAGATAAACTTGGGAAAGCTTATTATTTTTTAGAGAATTTATCAAAAAATTCAATTGTTTTTTATGACCGATAAACATGACTTTTTATTGCTTAGTTAACTCATTTTCAATTAAACGTCCCAATTTCTCCTTAAAAATATCCACGGTAAATTTCTCCGCCAGCTCCTGAATATTTTTTGTCTCATACTGAGCTTCATTTTTTATAAATCTCCTTACGCCATCAGCCAACACCTCCACCGTTTGTGCCGCAAAAAATTCCCCATTTACACCCGCTACTACAATTTCCCTAGCACCCCCCTCATCAATAGCAATTACTGGTTTACCGAAACTCATCGCTTCAACCATCGTTAGGCCAAAGTCATCCACCGTTGGAAAAATTAAAGCTCGGGCATTTTGATAATAATTAGCTAAAACTTTATCATCCTGCCAACCTAAAATTTTAATATTCTTTTTAGCTATTTTTCTAATTTTCTTTTCTTGCTCTCCTTCACCAATAATTATCAAAGGTAATTCCAATTTGTTAAAAGTCTCCACTACTAGATCAATTTTTTTGTATTGAGCCAAACGTGAGACAATCAAGAAATAATCGTTAGTTTCATCTTGCTTTAATGTTTTAATGTTTTTTTGATTTAATACCAAAGTCGCTGGATAAATAACTTCACAATCTCGACGATAATATTTTTTAATTCTTTCTTTGGTATAATTTGAATTAGCTACCAAAATATCTGGCCGTTGCGCAGCTTCAAAATCCCAAATTCTCAAATAAGTCAAAAACATTCTTTTACAAATACCCATTTTCTGCTTTATATCCTCGAGATATTTCTCATGATAATCCCAGACAAAACGCATCGGGGAATGCAAATAAGAAATATGCAAAGTATCCAAGCGAGTCACAATTCCCTTACTCCAAGCACCCGAAGAAGAGATCACTAAATCAAAATCTCTTAAATCAAAAGTTTCTGGGGCAGTTAGCATAAAAGGTAGTAAATAACGGCGTCTCTTTTTTAACCACTGGGGAAATTTTTGTAAAAAAGAAGTCTTAATTTCTCTGTCCACCAAATGACCCTTCATTTTTTCCTTATCATAAAGCAAAGTATAGATTGGTGCTTGCGGAAACATTTCCGCCAAGACCTCCAAGACCCGCTCTGCTCCGCCATATTGCACCAAAAAATCATGCACCAACGCCACCTTTAAATTTTTTTTATTGCCAAATTGTTTCATAATAAATTGTTAGCTATTAATTAGAGACTACTAACTAGTAATAATAAGACAAAAATTGATCATAGCCACTATTTCTAATTACCAGTTACCATTTACCAGTTACTAGTTACTAGTTACGAACACTTGACTTTTTTCCACATTTATGCTATACTAAAGAATAGTACTTTTTCAAGATATCTTACCATTCCCCATCAATCCGTAAGCCTATTATAGCATCTTTTTGATTAATGGGGGATGGTAAATTATTTTTCAACAAATACCCAGGGAGGGTAGAAAAATGAGAAAAAAAAGAATTTTAACTACAAAAGGCAAGCGGTTTCTCTTCGTATGGGGATTTTTGTTATCCTCTGTACTTATAGGAGGAACACTATTGGGAATCGCTTACACTGAAGTGAGTAATTTCCGCAGTGAAGGTAAATACTACAACGCTGTGGATGATAATGCCCCCGCAGATGAGTATGGGCACCAGCCCACAAAAATAAAGAGAGCTATGTAGCCCCACCCCATCAGCAAGAAACAACGTGTATTATCCGTTGCTACTGCTGATGGGGTTTTTTATTTTCACCAATAATCATCCGCTTCTCCTAAACTCCCAGATTCCTAAATTCTTATATTCCTAAATTCCTAAACTATCTCCTTAATTAAATTTTCACTATCTAATTCCCCCAAAGCCAAAATCACCTCTGCCAACTTATCACTATCGTGGCGAATGAATGAACGTGTATCAGCAATCTTATCCTCTTTATTTTTTTTAATCGCCACTTCATTTAAAACATTAGCCAATACCACTTGGTAACTGCGCTGTTTATTTTTTTCTTGATTGAAAAACACAATTGAATTTTTCCCCTCCCGTTTTTCATATTTCTTTTGTAAATTTTTATCCGGCTGAGAAGCGGGGAAAATCACAAAATCAACTCTCGCTTTACCCAAATAATTATTTATTTCATCCACATACTTATCCACATCAAAGTTTTCCGTCTGTCCTTTTTTATTGGTTAAATTACAATTATAAATCACTTTGGCTTTTGATTTACTAATCGCCTCACCTATTCCCGCTACTAATAAATTTGGTACGATTGAACCATAATGATCGCCAGGACCAATCACAATTATATCCGCCTTTTTTATAGCACTAATAGCCTCTAAATTGGCTTTGGCAGCTGGCTTAAGGTAAACTTTATCAATTCCATGTTTTCGAACTTTTTCGCTATGATCCAATTGTTTTTCCCCTATCAGAATTAATTTATTTTTTAATTTAATATAAAGATTCATCTCTTCCTCTGATACTGGAATCACCTGCCCTTTTACGCCCAAGATATGCGTCGCTTCTTTTACTCCCAAAGAAAAACTTCCTTGAATTTTTTCCAAAGCGGAAAGCAAGATATTGCCAAAATTATGCCCTTTAAGTCCCCCGTTTTCAAACCGATAATTCATCAGTTCACGAAGAGTATCCGAGGAATTAGAAAGCGCTACTAAGCATTGGCGAATATCGCCAGGAGGAAGCACACCGAGTTCATCCCTAAGTCTCCCTGTCGAGCCCCCATCATCAGCCATCGAAACAATCGCAGAGATATTAACTGGATATTTTTTAAGTCCCGAGAGCAAAGTAAAACTTCCTGTCCCACCACCAATTGTGATAACATTCTTCATACACTACATATCTACAAATCTAATACAAATTTACAAATAGATTTCAATCGATATTTAATATTCTTAAAAATTTAACGTCTTTAGCTGTAAAATTAGCTAAAATAGCCAGCTTCTTTTTTGTAACTTTTAAATAACCTTTAACTTGCTCGATATTTCTTTTTGGAAAATGATTTCCTTTTTTGAGTTCTAAAACCACTTTGTCTTCAACTAAAAAGTCCAAAAAATATTTTCCAATTTCTGCATTTTTGAATTTAACTTTATATGCAACTTGATTTTTAAAGTTGATATTCGCTTCCTTAAAGCATTCTATGACGGCTCTTTCATAATATTTCTCCTGATAGCCATATCCCAAATCATTATAAACCTCAAATAGTATTCCTACTATCCTATAGCTCAATTCCTTATAAATCACTTTTTCTTCTTTTATTTCCTTGTTCATTGCATTTATTTATAGGCACATAATAAAATTGCAAATTCGTAGAAGAAGGATTTGTAGATTTGTACCAGATTTGTAGATTCGCGGTTAAATAACGATGCTAACCAACTTCCCCTTCACATAAATAACCTTCTTAATTTCCTTTCCCTCTGTATATATTTTTACCTTCTCGCTTACCAATGCAATGTTCCTTGCTTCCTCTTCGGAAATTTCAGCACTAACCCTTATCCTATCTCTTATCTTTCCATTTACTTGCACTACCATTTCCACTTCTTCATCCTTAGTCATCGCTTCATCAAACTCCGGCCATTTCTGAAGAAATATCGATTGCTTATATTTTTCAACATCAGATTTATCCGCCGTAGCTTCAGCGAAGGAGGACCAAATTTCTTCTGCCATGTGTGGAGCAAAAGGCGAAAGAAGAATTAAAAATTTCTCCATCGCTGCTTTGGGTAATTTATCGTGCTTAGCAAACTCATTAACAAAAATCATCATTTGGCTAATAGCGGTATTGAAATTAAAACCTTCAATATCATGCGTAACTTTTTTAATAGTTTTGTGCAGCATAATTGGCAACTCACTTGGCACGCCCTCGCAGCCATTTCCACAATCAACCAATTCTTTTTCATTAAATATTTTCCAAACTTTTTCTAAAAACCTATTAACACCACTAACGCCACTAGTACTCCAAGAAACCTCTTGTGAAAATGGTCCCATGAACATTTCATATAACCTAATTGAATCTGCTCCGAATTCGGAAATTATATCATCTGGATTAACCACATTTCCCCAACGCTTGCTCATCTTTCGACCATCCTCTGCTAAAATAAGCCCCACATGAATCAATTTTTTAAATGGTTCCTTGGTGGAAACTATGCCGATATCGTATAAAAATTTATGCCAAAATCGAGCATACAAAAGATGTCGTGTAGCATGTTCTGCGCCCCCTACATATAAATCCACAGGCAACCATTCTTTTTCCAGTTCCTTATCAATTAAGATCTGGTCATTTTTTGGATCAATATAGCGCAAATAATACCAGCTTGAACCTGCCCATTGAGGCATGGTGTTAGTCTCCCGCTTAGCTTCCCCACCGCATGTAGGACAAGTTGTGTTTACCCAATCAGTTATTGCTGCCAAGGGACTTTCTCCAGTTCCAGTTGGCTCATAATTCTCTACATTAGGTAACTCTAATGGCAATTGATCTTCAGGCAATGCGACTGTACCACATTTTTCGCAATGCACCACTGGAATTGGCTCACCCCAATAACGCTGACGAGAAAAAACCCAATCTCGCATCTTATAATTTACCTTTCTTCGACCAATTTTATTTTCTTCTAACCAAACAGTTATTTTTTCTCGCGCTTCTTCTGAATTTAATCCTGTAAATTCATTGGAGCCTACCAAAAAACCGTCATCCGTCAAAACTTTTCCATTGAGATATTCGAAATCTAGTTTGTCCTTTGGATCATTTCTATTTTTCAATTGATGCTCTTTAAAGGATTTAATAAATCTATAACTTAAAACACATGTTTCAAATTCCATTATTTTTTTGACCTCTAGCTGAAAATCATCTGCCAAACCAAACCCTTCTTCATTTGGGCCAATATCAATTTCAATATCATCTTTTTTATAAATAAAATTAATAATATTTTCCGCTATTTTTTTCTCTCCTACTTTCTTAAATCCTAAGTCTTCAAATAAAGTAATAATTTTTTTTCTATTTTCATCATCTCTAGCGATTAAATCTAAATCACTATGCTGACGATAAATAACCCCTGTATAAAAAGGAATTGCCAATCCACCCAATAGCCAAAATTCAATACCTCGCTGGCCAGCTCCTTCATATATTTCTTTCAATACTTTTAAGGAATTAATAGTTTTTAGATAACCTCCATAATTAGGAGTAATTGATTGTCTTATTTCCAAATTATATTTATTGGCAAATTCAAAATCACGTTCGTCGTGAGCTGGTACAGCCATCACTGCTCCTGTACCATATCCTCCAATTACATAATCAGCTACAAATAAAGGAAGTTCTTCATTATTAAAGGGGTTGATAACCTTAACTCCTTTTATCTCTACGCCAGTCTTTTCTTTTTGAAGTTCAGTTCTTTCAAGAGATGTTTTTTTATTAGCCCTAGTGACATAATCCTCAATCTCAGAATAATTTTTCATCCTATCTTTTATTTTTTCAATAATTCTATGCTCAGGAGCCACAACTGCATAAGTCATGCCAAAAACTGTGTCTACTCTAGTAGTATACACTTCTATTTTTTCTTCGGTACCAGAAATTTTCATCTCAAATTGCACGCCTTCACTTCGCCCAATCCAATTTCTTTGCTGTTGAGCAATCATCTCTTCCCAATCTAAATTTTCACTATCTAAATCATACAAAAGTCTATCTGCATAATCCGTCATCTTAAGCACCCATTGTCGCATCGGTTTTTGTTCAATCTCGCTACCACAGCGTTCACATTTTCCATCTTCCAAGTCTTCGTTGGAAAGACCAGTTTTACAACTTGGACACCAATTAATAGGCTCGTTAGATTGATAAGCCAATCCTTTTTCAAAAAGTTTCAAAAAAATCCATTGTGTCCATTTATAGAAATTTGGATCGGTGGTATTAACCTCTCTGTCCCAATCATAAGTAAATCCAAATAAATCTAATTGTTTTTTGTAAGTAGCGACACTTTTAGCAGTAAAAACATTGGGATTACTCTTATTCTTAATCGCATAGTTTTCAGCTGGAAGCCCAAAAGCATCCCAACCCATTGGATGAATCACGCTATAGCCATTGAGCATTTTAAAGCGAGAAATTATATCAGTTGCGATAAAACCCTTTGGATGACCCACATGAATACCCACACCTGAAGGATATGGAAACATATCCAAACAATAAAACTTCTTTTCTCTAGTATAATCTTTGTAGGTGCCATTTTCCTCCCAATATTTCTGCCATTTTTTTTCAATCTTTTTATGGTTATAAGTTTTCATTGTTTTATTGCTAAATTGTTAAATCGTTTCACTATTGAGATGCCAATATGACTCTATCCTACCCCACTTTAGGCTTTTTTTCAATATATATCGTAGAGACGCCCCGGTGGGGCGTCTCAACTTCTACATAAAAATATTTTCAACATTATTCCTATCCTCTTCCCATTTTTGAGGATTAATCCTGATATATTCCCTAATTTTATTTAAAGATTCGTCATTGCGGATGATATGATCATAAAAACGAGATTGCCAAGCAAAATCAGAATAACCAGATTTCCAAATCTTTTTTGTACAGATAGACTTGATTTGATTGATTATTGAACCTAATGAGACGCCCCACCGGGGCGTCTCTACATTTTTAATCTCAATAATTCCGTGAATATGATTGGGCATGATTATCCATTCATCCAATAATATATTGGGATGAATTATCGATGTTTGCAACCATTCTTCTTTAACAATCTTCCCTATTTCATTTAGTGCCATTTCCCCATTTTTAATTTCTCCAAAAAATTCCTCCCTATTTTTTGTACAGATGGTTATAAAATACATTCCATTTTGAGAATAATCATATCCTTTTAACCTGGCGGATTTAATTTTATACTTTTCTTTAAACTTATCTGACATACAAAAAAAGACGCCCTGTTGAGGCGTCTTTACAATCTATGAATTAATTTTTTTAAACATCTTTCTAGCAATCCAGTACAGAAACCCTACTAGTATCGCAAAGGGGACAAGTGCTGGTATACCAATAATAATAAATCTGATTACACCGTCTGCAAACTTCTGAATATTAGTAATTAATTCCTTAAATGATTCCTTCACTACCTGCCAAGGTCTCCAACTATCATTAGCTAGGACAATATTAGTATCCTCAGTTAAGTTAACAGTGATCATCGACATATCAGTTTGATTGTCCATAAATCTAATTCTACCTTCTAATCTTTCAATTTCACCCCGCACTCTTGCTACTTCTCTAGTTGCCGCCAATACATCATCGATTTTTCCGGCCGTACCAAGAATTTTCACAAAACTCTCTTCCTCAGCTTTTTTGTTTTTTAATTGAGCTTGCAAATCAGTGTATTGTTCAGTTACATCTTGAGCATTAGTTGATTCATTGGATACCTGAGTAGCTACTTTTTTTATTTCCGCAAGAGTTTTCTCAAAATTAGCTACCGGCACTTTAATAGTTAAAAATCCACTCTTTTGACCAGCTACCTCCTCATAAAAATTGGTAGAAAATAATTCTCCCCCCATTTGCTTGGTAATGTCAGCAATTTTCCCAGTAGCCACTTCAATATTTTTTATCCGCAAACTCAAATTTCCATCTTTAATAATTTTAGCGTCCTCTACCAAAACACCCTCATCAATGCTAGTTACTTGGTTAAGCATCGTTCCTCCCATGGGTTGCTCAGCCATTTTCATACCCCTATCTGCTACCATCAACTCAGTAGCCTCGCCCATTGCCGCTGGAGGATAGCTCCCTGAAAAATTGCCTGTTGATAATGTTTTATTTTTTGAAATATTATGTCCAGAAAACATACCCAGAGTAATCAATAAAAACAACCCTATCAAGATAAAAGTACCGCCCATAAAACCACCAATTTTTAATATTTTTTTTATATCTTCATTCATATTTTATATTTTTTATCTCACAAAAAAATAGTAAGACGATTAATTTTTATTACTACCCTAATTTTAACATATTATTGACAATTGATACATATCCATTAGAATATAAAGACGTTTTTATGAAGTTCTTTTAAACATCCAGAAGAGAGGCGTGTCTCCATGAAAAAATTGATGAAAAAGCTCAAAATAGACGTTGATCCAAAGCACGGGTTGATTCTAATTAACGGCAGGAATGATGGCACTTGGGCCAGAGCTCTTACGACACTAAAAGCCTATCTTATGGAAATATTCAATAAGCATGGCATCACCAATTCTCGAGAAGTGGCATTGGTGTCAATTCTCAAGGGAAAAATTGATGGTCATTGGATAATTATCCAGCCGCCTGAAAAAATAAGAGAGGCATTTCCCCATGAAAAGGAATGGCGCGTGCCCATGGATATAATCCAAATGAACGGATTTTATTTCCAAAAAATTTCCCGATAAAAAAGGCCCTGTCGCTCGCAAGTGACAGGGCCTTAAAAAATTTAATTTTAATTTTCCTACAATCCTCTTCTGCTCATATATCTTCGCGCCACTTTTAATTTAGCTAGTTCCATCTCCAAAGCAGCCGCTACTCGAGCATATTCCATTTCATCTACCAAGATAACTTTATTCTTAATATCCTCTGCTCTCTTTTTCGCCTTTTCTACCTCTTCAATATTTATCTCATCCGCCATCTGAGCCTCGTCCGCCAAGATAACCAGGCTATTGTCATGAAATTCTACAAATCCACCCGCCACTGCCAAATTAATCTCTTCGGCAGCACTTTCTTTGCGCATACTAATCTCCCCTGGCTTTAAAGAGGCAATATATGAACGATGATTAGGTAAAATTGTTACCTCTCCAGCTTGAGTAGGCAGCGTAATCTGAAATATTTCATCTTCATACACTACTCGTTCAGGAGTAATGATTTTTAATTTTATTCGTAAACTCATAAAATAAATTTTTGAATTTTTAATTTTAAATTTCGAATTAATTTTAAATTTCTAAATTTTTAATTTTTGAAACATTATTTCATTCGATATTGATTCAAAATTCTAAATTCATAATTCAAAATTAAGAAATTATTAAAAATTTTTATTTTTTAATAATTTCATCTATGCTTCCTTTCATATAAAATTCTTGTTCATCCACATCATCCATTTCTCCTCGCAATATCATATTAAACCCCTTAACTGTATCACCGATTTTAACATAAGCTCCTGGAGTTCCAGTAAATTGCTCCGCCACAAAGAATGGCTGAGAAAGAAATTTTTGAATTTTTCTCGCTCGAGAAACCACTAGTTTATCTTCATCAGAAAGCTCTTCCATTCCCAAAATTGCGATAATATCCTTAAGGTCTTTGTATCTTTGTAAAACTCTCTGCACCTCTGTCGCTACCTGATAGTGCTCTTTACCTACGATATTTGGATCCAAAATTGTAGAAGTAGAATCCAATGGATCAACTGCTGGGTAAATTCCCAACTCGCTAAGTCCTCGAGATAACACCACTTTGGAATCCAAATGAGCGAAAGTTGTCGCGGGAGCTGGATCAGTAAGATCATCTGCTGGCACATATACAGCCTGCACGGAAGTTACTGAACCATCCTTAGTAGAGGTAATTCTTTCTTGTAATTGTCCCATCTCTTCAGCTAGCGTTGGTTGGTAACCCACAGCCGATGGAATTCTTCCCAAAAGTGCAGACACCTCACTACCAGCTTGGGTGAAACGGAAAATATTATCTACGAAAAATAATACATCTTTTCCCTCGGTATCTCGGAAATATTCAGCCATTGTAAGCGCAGAAAGAGCTACTCTTTGACGTGCCCCCGGTGGCTCATTCATTTGACCAAACACCAAGGCAGTTTTATCCAGCACGCCAGAGTCTTTCATTTCATGATAAAGATCATTTCCTTCTCGAGTTCTCTCACCCACTCCGGCAAAAATGGAATAACCTCCATGCTCTTGAGCAATATTTCTAATTAACTCTTGAATGATAACTGTCTTTCCTACACCCGCTCCACCAAAAAGACCCACCTTTCCTCCCTTAATAAAAGGACAAATTAAATCGATAACTTTAATTCCTGTTTCTAGAATTTCCGCTTCGGTGGACTGCTCTGAAAATTTAGGCGAATCCCGATGGATTGGTAATTTTTTCTCAGCCACCATATCCTCTTTTCCATCGATAGTTTCTCCCAATAGATTAAACATTCTCCCTAGAGTCTGTGCTCCTACTGGCACACTAATTGGTGCTCCCGTATCAGTAACTTCCATCTGTCTCTTTAAGCCATCAGTTGAACCCATAGCGATAGTTCGCACCTTTCCGCCACCCAAATGCTGTTGCACCTCTAGTACTATTCGCTTATTGTCACCGATATTTATTTCTAGTGCGTGATAAATGGCTGGTAAATTTTCTTCAAATTCCACATCCACTACCGGCCCGATTACTTGTGATATTTTTCCTATATTCATATGTATAGATTTATGATTTAAGATTTATGATTTATGATTTTTTGGGAAACAAAATTCCCACGATTCTGTCATTCCAGAAAGTAAAATTTCTTGGTAATCCGCCAACTGGCGGAGAACCTTAGAAATTTACTTGTGTGGAATCTCTATTTTAAAACTACTTTCAAAACTCAAATATTTTAAGTTCTGAATGGTAATTTTCAGGTATTGACTTTTTGGTCAATATGTGTTATCTTTTTAAGTTGTAACAAACAATGTTTTTATCCAACAAATTCATTCACAAGGAGCTGCTCATGGAAAAACCGCAGATTACTCTCGAGGGAAAACCGACAACTCTTCAAGTAGGCGACATTCTTGTCTTTGAGAAAAGAAGCTACTGTATTGTTTTTTTTCGACCCGGTCAAGGTTCGTTATACACAAAAGATAATGATAACAAGCGCTTTCTCGGAGAAAATTTAAGTCTTTTAACGGAAGACTCTATCGCTGAGTTAATTGGGATAGTATCTGGCCTAAATATAAAAATGATTAAGGCCGACAACTATCCGGGTGACACCGCCTACGAGTTTTGCTAAATCTCTCCGCTCCATCTCCTCAACCAAGTCATCACTTTCATAGATCGTGATGGCTCGTTTTTTTATTTTCAAAATACTTTTAATCAGTTCTCGGTTTTTGGTCAACAGTTCACAGACAAATAAATACCGTGAACTGCTAACTGTGAACCAAGAACTATTATTTAC
>JBAQFQ010000015.1:0-57544 GCA_049287345.1 Candidatus Moraniibacteriota bacterium | reverse complement strand
ATATCATACTCATATTTAACGCAAAGATCATTACATTTTGAAATACTTTGTCCAAAAAAATGGTCCCCATTCCACGAATGGAGTTCGTCATATTTTACTGTAAATGAAATAGGTGGCGGTATTTTTTCATTTATCTCTACACATATCAAAAGAGGTCTAAATACACTTAGTAGTTTTTCCAAAACAAAAAAATCATAGCTATCTATGTCAAAGTTTAAAAAAGAAAAATTTTTTGGACATAAACAAGATTGCAATATAAAAATAACATTTTCGGGAATAACTTTAGTTTTTACGAGATTTACATTCGAGAATTTTTCATATGAGTTTGCTAGTTTTGAAAATTTTACAGAATCAAATTCTACAGCTATTCCATCCCATTTTTTTTCGAATAAAAAAAGTGTATTTGACATCGTCTCACCATCGGAAGCTGCAATATCAACACAAAAATTATTTTTCAATTGCAACGAATCCAAATATTTTACAATAATATCCTCCTCGCCCAAATTAGAAAAACCGTTAACTTTTTCCATATTATTTATTTTTACGATTAATTATTAGCACTTCCACCTATAATCAAGCTCTACGATACCTGCATTCTTATTTCTTGACACAATCTTAAACGCAACTGATTTTTCAAAAAAATCCAACATAATAGCATCTGCTTTATCCATTATAACTACTTTAATAAAATATGAATTTGTTTTAATTTTTATATTAGGATACTCAATTTCGAAAAAACCGTTTTTAACCATATTTTTAGTGTTAATTTTATCAAATGCAGTGCTTATTCCAAAAACTGCACTGCCTTCAGAACTATAAATACTTATTCCAAAATTTAATTCATCGATCGTTTTATCACATTTGAAATAAACTCTTACTACTATATTATCTCCCGTCTCAAATACATTTTTTTTAATACCATCTTTATCCAAAAAATCAACTTTAGTGACCATTGCAAGCTTATTTAATTCTTTTTCATGCTCATTGCCAGAAAAGTCTTCACTATCTGCCAGCATCCTGCCATCCTCATCTGCTATATTGTTGCATATATATTCGTTTCCGACATCTTCCGCTGTTCCAATTTTTACAACTTTTCCACTACGAATCAACATAGCTTTATCGCAATATTTTTGAATGATTCCTATATCATGAGTAACTAAAATAACAGTCTTTCCATCCTTCTTGTATCGACTAAACTCCAAAATACACTTAGATTGAAAGTTACTGTCGCCGACGGCAAGGACTTCGTCCATGAGGAGGATGTCACGATTGGCATGAATGGAAACAGAAAAAGCCAAACGAACTTGCATTCCACTAGAATAATTTTTTAGTTTTTGATCGATAAATCTCTCTAATTCTGAAAATTTCACAATGTCATCAAATTTTTCATCAATTTGCTTTTTCGTCATCCCCAAGACTGTAGCATTAAGATAGACATTATCCCTACCCGAAAGCTCAGGATTGAATCCAATGCCCAATTCCAAAAAAGGCGATATCATCCCATTAATTTTTACTTTTCCCGCATCTGCAGTATAAATTCCTGCCAATATTTTTAACAATGTTGACTTACCGGAACCATTTCTTCCGATAATTCCAAAAAATTCTCCTTTTTTTACCTCAAAGCTAACATCGTCTAGTGCCTTGAACTCCTCATATCCTTTTTTTCTTTTTAACGCGCCCACCCCTAAGGCAGAGCCTAAGGTGGCGGGCAGGCCTGTAACCGCCCCCCGAATCGAAGTCACCTTTTCATGCGGAATGCGAAAAGTCTTGGAGACATTTTTCACGCTAATTGCAATATCGTTAGTATTAAGTTTAGTAGAAGGTTTTGAGGACATATACTATAATTTTCAATAATCAATTCACAATTTTCATTGAATTATCAATTATTAAAAATTTTCAATTATTTTGATTTGCTTAATGAATTTACTATTTTTTGAAAAATCATCGTTAATTCCTGCGTCTCTTGCCAGTATGTTCTTATCTCATCTTTTCTGTCATCCAAACATCCTGCCATCATCCTTAACCAATATTTCGTTTCTTGTGCTTCTTTTTTGCAAATGAATATCTTATTACGAAAATCTTTTTTGGAACTTGCATTATTTGCTTCGCAATAATTAGCACCTATACTAGTTGCACTAAGAATTAATTGGCTCAGTAGCGACCTTGTTATTGTATCCTGTTTTACACTTTTACAAAAGGTTATGATACTTTCTCCAAATAAAGCCGTTCTTTCCTCTAGATTGTATTTGTTTGATAAATTATTCATTGTAAATTCAATGTAAATTGAAAAATGTAAATTGAAAATTAATTATAAATATCCTCAAATTTTTCTATTTTCCCCATACTTTATAAACTTTTAAACTTTATAACCTTACAAACTATTCTCTACACCTCCTCCGCTACCTTTACTATCAACTTCTGATACGCCCAGATACTAAAACCAAAAAATCCAAAAACAATAGCAACAAAAATTCCGTATTGAGAAAGCGAAGCAAAGTGATTATTGAGCATTGATTCTTTAGTAAAATGGATAATAAAAGCCAGTGGATTAAGTAGGATAAATTTATGATATTGAGCTGGTAAGGTTGCCAATGGGTAAATAATTGGACTAGCATACAGGATTATCATCAATAAAACATCCCAGATCATTGATAAGTCACGAAATTTTACATAAAGTGGTGCTGTAAATAAAGCAAAAGACAACACTATTATATAGATAAAAATTGAAAACAAAAGAAACATCCCGATTGCTGCCAAACTTGGCATGAAACCTTTGAGTGCAAAAAAGAAAGCAATGACTAAAAGATTCATCAAGAAAATTAAAGTAGCATTAATAGTTGAAGCCAATATAATCGTCCAACGTGGCACATAAATCTTGGTTACTAGTTGAGCCTTGGAAAGAAGAGAATTCATTCCCGCACTTGTTCCCTCAGAAAAAAAGTAAAACATCATCAAGGCTACTAATAGTTGCAATGAATAAGTAGTAATTCCCGTGCCTCGAGGATTAAACATTGAAGAGAAAACAAAATTTAAAACTGCAAAAGTAAGTAATGGCTTAAGCAAAGCCCACAAATAACCCAAAACGCTCCCATGATAGCGTAATTTAAAATCAGTTTTAGCTAACATCCAAATAAGCTCCCTGTAATTTTCGTGCTGTTTCATAAATAAAGTAATAGATTAAGAACATCTCTAATTATGACATATTTAGAAATTTTAGACAATTTCCCAATAAAATTAAACTAGGAAAATAAATTCCCCGCATACCCCTTCCTCTGCACATACCCCAATATAAATAAACTACAGAACACCAAACAAATCTAAAAAGTAACGCCAGCCTACGGCCGTAGGCTGGCGTTACTTTCAATTTGACCACTCTACTTCTTAAAAAAATGAGCTTTTAGTCTTTTTTCATTATCAATTGAAATAGCGGTAATTACTCGGACATATCTCTCCGCTGAATATAAGCTCACTAACTCTAAAATAGCCTCCTCGTATGGATAAGGAGAGACAAGGACGCTTTGCTGTATCTTAAAAAAATTAAGTGCATACAAATGCTGACGCAAAATATCTCGAAACATCCTATCTTTTTCGGGTATATCAAAAATAACAATTCTCCATCTCTTATCCCATTTTTCAGGCTTCTTAAAATTTATAGCACTTCCAATCAAGCTCAATTCCGAAGCCGCCACCTTGCCTTTTTTGGTGAGCACCAGCTTAAAAGATCCGTCTGGCATCTTCCTTTCCTCGATTAACTTCTCTTGGGAAAGTCTTTTACATGAATGATTAAATGTTCGCCTATCAATATCATTCCAATCTTTTTTTATTTTGTTAAAAGTATCGAAGTATTTTCTGGGTGAATTGGAAAGACCCAAGGCTAAACCGCCCAGCAAAATTAACATAATTTTCTTTTGATTTTTTCCAATTCTCAACATACTCCAAAGTAACGCCAGACTACGGCCGTAAATAAACGTTACTTTTCTTGATTATGAAGTAACGCAACAAAAAAGAGCATACCCTAGCATTATTTTTTAAAATTTATTAATTATTTTAAACTTTTCCTTTCTTTAATATGCCAAATGATTATCAAGATTAAACTAATAATCAGAAACAACCCACTCATCCAGATTGAAACCTGCTCCCTGTTTGGATCCATAAATCCACCTGGGTAAACTGGGGTGATGAGAATAGCGAGCCATGCAAAAACTGTATATATCGAAGCAAATTTAAACCATTTTGTAAAAATATTGTTACTAACAAAGAAAAGAAATAAAGAGGTAAAAAATAGCGCTACTGCAAAAATAAATAACGGCTCAGAAAAAGATTTCCTTAAGACACTAACAGCACAGTTATCCAAGCTATCTTTGCACAAACCGTATTTATATGGATAAAAAGTAATCTCGCCAATAGTTATTCCAATTGCAGCAAAAAAAGACAATAACACTCTCCACCAATAAGTTTTTTTCATATATTTGTTTTTATCTTCCACCAATTGATGAAAGTAATATTTAAATTATTTAATACTATTTTTTATAAATTCTAAATCATCTATCAATACCGACTTTATCATTGTAACATAATTTTTTCTATCTTTCTCAATCTTTTTTATTATTACATCAATATGATTTTCAATTTGATTTCCGAGGATACTTAATAATATTTTTTTGACCTTGCTTTTGATAAAAATATTATTTTTAATGCTATTATAAAATTCTACCTCCGCCTTAATAATTGATAGATTATTAATTATCATTTTTTTCTCCTGACTTGATTTAATCAATTTCAAGCTATAAAAATAATCGATATTTTTCATTAATATAGGCAAGCTAGTGCTAGTATTAAAGGTCACACTTTTTTCACCTACATTGTTAGCTTCATCGGTAGCTCTGACAGTTACCTTATGCTCACCTACTTTCAAAAATGATAAGTCTATTTCATTTTGTGAGATAACCTTGTTATCTAACAATTTTTCCACCTTAATATTTCCCAAGGCACTCCTATCATCCGAGATGACGTAGCTAATATTGATTATTTCATTTTTTAGATAAGTTTTATTTTGAGGCGAGGATATCTCAATAATTGGAGAAGTCACATCTGGCAAAGTTACTTCTTCACCGATAATTGGAGCTAAAACATAATCATCTATATCATCCCCATTATAGTCAGCTTCTAAATTTGAAATGTCCTCCAATCCACTCTCAGGAATAATTAAATTTACTTCTGTATTCTCAGAGGTAGGTAAATTTTTAAAAGTTACATGATTAATTATTTCTTCTCCACTTTCAACATCTCTCACCTCCTCTACTTTTAAAGTATAAGATCCCTCTTCATAGCCATCTAGTCTAACTTCCACATTTTCTCCTTTCTCAAAACCGACATATTTTATATCCCCCAATTGAAAATAAAAACTATTAGGGATGTTTTCTTCAATAATTCTCTGAGGACCTTCATCGGTTATAATTTCTTTATACCCTGTATGATTACCATTTGAATCATAAAGATGAATGTCCAAAGGAGAATAAAGAGACATTTTTATTCTAGGTCTAGCATTTGCGTAATCATTGGGGCGAGATTCTTTAATATATTGAGGCAACTCTAAATTACCGTTTTGAATTTCATTTTTAATAAAATCCCTAACATCGCTTGCCTCCAATATATCTTTATGCTCCCTTCCTATATTGATTGGGGTATCATAGGAATATAAATCAAACCAATATTTTTCCACATTTTCATTTTCAGTCATTGTAAGCGCACTAGGCGTTGTCACAATAGCATCTCCATCAACTGTCCATTTTGGCTCTGGAATTAATGTATATTTATCAGTTTCATAACAATTGGGTATGGTTGAGCCTAAATTATGCATACATTTCACCTCATTTTTGTCTACATAATTAATTCCATTTACTGTTGGCAATCCCCATCCTCCTAATTGAATTACCTTAACTCCTGCTGGTGGTGTCCAATTATCTATCTTACTATGAGTAGCGATGGCTTCATCTAAAATATCTTCATTGAGGACATTTTCTAAATCAACTTCATTTTTTTCTGGCTTTTTCCGATTATCTTCCTTGGCTAAAAGAAAGTCTCTAAACTCATCAAGACTATCAATCTTATCTCCATAAGAATTTTTATATAATAATCCTCTTTCTGAATTTTCTGAAGAAAAATTAATCAGTGCATCGCCTGCGTCTCTTTGCCTAGTTAAATATTCATCACTAGGCAAGAGACCATAAGCTCCTGGCATATTTTCCACCAATGCTCTCGCCTTCTTTTGGGATAAAAGCGTAGGGATTGATTCTTCCTGTCCATAGAGCAATGAAAGCGTAGCTCGAGGAGTTCCCATTTGTGGACTAGCGACTAAAATAATTTTATCCACTTTTGCTGCTAATTCTGGATTTTCTACCATAACTGCCTTGGCAACCAATCCCCCATTGGAATGTGCCACAATCGTCACTTTGCCGTTCTTGGAACTTTGAGCCAAAGCATTTATCTCATCTTGAATTAATTTTAATTGAATTTTATCTGTTTCAAGTTGATAAGGAGTTCCATTTTTAGCAATATCCTCGACACTTTGCCTCCAGTCATAAGCAAAAGATTTATAATTATCTATTACATTATCAACTTTTAATTTATCCAAATCAGCCAAGAAACTTTCATAAAGATCTCCCATTATGGTTTCTTTTAAAATAGCGTTTTCTTTGGTAAAAACTTTTTTGATACTTTTTCCATCACTATCTAATTCCAATTCCTCAACATCATTTCCAAACCAATTAGGTACCCACAACTCATCCAAATCATAATCCGTGTCTGAATCATATTTATATAAATGACTAGCCTTTATCCCTGGCAAAAATAAAACATTAGAGGCGCCAGAAACTGGGGATTCAAAAATAAATTTTTCTGCACTATACCCCGCCAAAGTAAACTCTCCCTTTAAATAGAATCCTTTTTCAATATCTTCCTCTTCGCCATTTGCATCGATATTTGGGCCATCTGCATCTCCATAATAATTATTCCTTAAATAAACTACCTCTCGACAGAAAGTTCTATCAGAATTCATCAACATATTCATCCTATCAAAATAAAAATCGCACTGCTCTGCCTCCAGGGCTCTATCTGCAGAAAAATTAGTATTTGTTATTTCCACCTCTGCTAGATAAACTTCCGTTATCCCCATTTCCTCATCCTCTTCATTTGGATCGATATAATAAGAAATTGGCCAAATTTTAAGATCCTGAAAGGGACTGTCAATGAATTCACAATTTTCCATTTTAAGTTTACCACCCTCAATTATAATGGCGGCATATCCCGCAGCTCCCGAATAAAAATAAGCATTGGCAGTTTTAATGAAAAAATCCCTTATAGAGTTTCTGCTCATATAAAAAGGTCCGCTTCCGCCTCCAACTATTTCGACATGACGAAAAAATGATTGATGCTCTTTACTATTAAAAAAAATGCCGTACGTAGCATTTTCTTTTTTAAAAGTTATTTTTTTACCCGCTGTGCCATTGGCCACAATTTTTCCATCCATTACATTTAAGTTTGCATAGCCGCCCCGAAAAATTATTTGCACACCTTCTTGAATAGTTAGAGTTTTCCCATTTACGATATTAGTCTCTCCTTCAAAAAAAACTATCTGATCTCTTGCTATAGTTAGGTCATAATCTATGTCGCCAGTGTATACAATTTCCGAATTTTCTCCTTCAGCAGACTCGACGATTCTGGAAAAATCGACAAAAAAATAGGCCACCAAAAACAAACAAATTGAAACTAGTCCAACTTTACTCAATGTCTTCATAGATTTAAAAATTATTTTATTAAAATTTTTATAACTATAAGGAAGCCTACCGCACTTAACAAGAGAGTTAGAAACTTTATTGAATATAATTATATACCTTTTTTAATTGGAAGGAAAGAAGTCTAGGTATTTTAACCTGGATTGCTTCGGAGTACCTCGCAAAGACAGAGGGAGGCATGGATCCCTGCCCGCCAGTGCCTAATTTTTGCACAATTTAATAAATATTTCTTAATACTTAAATTTATGTGCAGTTATGATTTTAATACTTAGGCCTATGGCAGGCGGGGCTTCGGCGGAGTACCTTCTCGCGAAGACGGAGGATAGGACTTTATACTTTTTCTTAAATATTCTATACTATAAAGTATGATAAATTTAGCTACTAAAATTGACGAGACTTTTCATATTAAACCGCTGCATGCAGAAAGACTCAAAAAATTAGGCCTCACTACGGTGGGTGATTTTTTGTACCACTTTCCTGCTCGTTATGACGACCTCTCTAACTTGATACCCATTTGTGAAATTATGCCCGAGCAAAGTGCTACGGTTAGCGGAGAGATTATTAAATTTGCGATAAAGCGGAGCTGGCACAAAAAAATCAATATCATTGAGATTCAACTCCAAGATGAAACTGGCATCATTCGAGCCACCTGGTTTAATCAAAAATATCTCATCGACGTCTTTGCTAAAAATAAATTCATTCGTCTCAGTGGCAAAGCTAAACTGGATAAAAATGGTTTTTATTTTTCCAATCCTATTTGGGAAATAGCGGACAAGCACCCCAATCACACCGGTCGTATCGTCCCTATTTACCCAGAAACCAAAGGGATTACCTCCAAATGGCTTCGCTGGCAAATTGAAACTATTTTTCGAGAAGATTTTGAAGTTATTGATCCACTTACTCCTGAGATTCTCAAAAAATACCATCTACCCTCTCTTAAAAAAGCACTTTATGATATCCACTTCCCTAAATCTGAAGATTCCTACAAGGTGGCTCAAAAAAGATTTGCGTTTTTTGATATGTTTTTAATTCAATTGCGGACTTTGCAAATCAAGAAACATCTCAAAAAAGAAAGTGCTCAAAAATTAAAAATTCCTGTAAAAAAATTAAAAGCTTTCATTGATTCTCTACCCTTTACTCTTACTGATGATCAAAAAAAGGCCGCTCTCGAGATCAAAAATGACTTAGCTAAAAATCACCCTATGAATCGTCTCCTAAATGGTGATGTGGGTTCCGGCAAAACTATTGTCGCCATGCTAGCAGCCATCCAGAGCGCTGAAAATGGCTTTCAGGTCGCTATTATGGCGCCTACGGAAGTTTTGGCTTATCAACATTTTAAAAGCTTTAGCAAGCAGCTGAGTGCGTTTAACATTTCGGTGGGACTTTTGACCAATTCCTATAAGCTAGTTCACGGTTTAGAGTCAACAGTTCGCAGTATGGAGAATACGGGGGGATTAGTTCACGGTTTAGAGTCAACAGTTCAGAGTATAGAAAATACAGAAGAGTTAGTTCATGGTTTAGAGTCAACAGTTCACGGTATAGAAAATGCAGAAGAGTTAGTTTATGGTTCGGAGTCAGCGGTTCACGGCAAAAAATCAGCATTAGAAAATTCGAAATTGATTCAAAATTCAAAATTCGAAATTCAAAATTCGATCCAAGATGAGCAAAAGATTTCACGTGAAACAATGCTAGAAAAAATTAAAGCTGGAGAAATTAATATTATCATTGGTACTCATGCTATTATTCAAAAAGATATTCGCTTCAAAAATTTAGCTCTCATCATTATCGATGAGCAACATCGCTTTGGTGTCGCCCAGCGAAGTTTCTTGCAACAACAGATCACTCAAATAAATGATGGTCTCGCTAATAAAATACCTCACTTCCTCACGATGACCGCTACCCCTATTCCTAGGACTATCTCAATGACTCTTTTGGGAAGTTTGGATGTCTCGCTAATTGCTCAAATGCCCAAAAATCGAAAACCTATCCAGACACAAGTGGTACTACCAGCAAATCAAAATGAAATCTATGATTTTATCCGCGCTGAAATAAGAAATGGTCGCCAGGCTTTTGTAATCTTGCCCCTAGTGGAAGAATCCGAAAAACTTGCCGAACTCAAAGCCGCCATTACTGAACACGAAAGATTAGCTCGAGATGTTTTTCCTGAATTTAATTTGGGACTCTTACATGGTCGCATGAAAAGTAAGGAGAAAGAGGAAATTATGTTCAATTTTTCTGCCCAAGATGAATCTATAACTGGCAAAAAAAATAACCGCTACGATATCTTGGTCGCGACCTCCGTTATCGAAGTTGGTATCGATATCCCCAACGCCACAGTAATTGTCATCGAAGAAGCTCATCGCTTTGGACTTTCTCAATTACATCAATTCCGTGGCCGAGTGGGTCGCGGTGAACATCAATCTCATTGCTTTTTGTTTAGCAAAAATTCTACCGAGAGATTAAAAGTTTTAGAAAAAAACCTTGATGGATTTAAAGTCGCCCAAAAAGATTTAGCCATTCGCGGACCTGGAGACTTCTTGGGAACTCGCCAATCTGGTTTACCGGATAGCACTATGCAAAATATTACCAATATCAAAATGATCAAATGCGCCCTAACGGAAGCAAGTCTCCTCATCCAAAAAGATGACACTCTAAAAAGTTACCCCCACCTCAACGCTGCTCTCCAAAAAATGGGAGAAAATATTCATTTGGAATAAAAAACCGCTAGCGATACCAATAGTTTATATCCTGCCCGCTTTAAGCGTGCTTTTAAATTTAGTATTTCTTCAGTGTATTCCGTCCACACTTTACGGATAAAATAAAAATAAATCAACCCCGCCTGCAACTTTGTAGCAATGGCGGACAGGTCGAAAAGAGCGTTAAGAAACTGACATCTCGCGAGGTGTCATCCCAGAAAGTAAAATTTCTTAGCGAAGTCATGAGCGATAGAAATTTACTTATGTGGGATCTAAAAGAAGCATGTGGGAATATAGTAGTACGTGTGGCAGTTTTTTGTAACTTCTTTTGCTGCCAAAAAAGTTAGTAAGAAAATTATTAGCACCAAAGCTTTATAGTTTGAATGCATGCATTAGTTAAAGCCAATGGTTTTTCTGATTAATAAAAAACTGGCTATTTGCCAGTTTTTTTATTCTTTAGTTTAGTTGCTTTAGTTTCCTTATCTATAAGTTTCTTGGCTTCTTGTCCGGAAATGGCGACAATATATAAATCGGCAAAAGTATTCATCACGGTAATATTTTTAAATTTTCTTGGCACCACCTGCCAATGAATGTGCGGCATTGAAGCTCCCGATTCAGGACCGACATTTAATCCTACGTTCAAAGAATCAACTTTAAATATTTTTTTCAAAACTTCTTCTGTTTTTGCTAAAACTGCGCCAAAATCCTTCCATTCTTCATCGGTAATATCTCCTATTTTCTCAATATGTCTTAGCGAAACTATCATCACGTTTCCATCCATATAGGGATTGATATTTACCAAAACTCTCCAATGTTCACCACGCAACCCCAAACACTCCTCATCCTTTAGCTCACGACAAAAAGCACATTTTATCTTATCGGTAAAATTTTTCTTATACTTTTTTCTTCTTTCGTCTAATATTCTCATATATATATTTTACATAAACACGGGTCGCTTTTTTTTAAAGAGCGACCCGATAAACATCAAGATATGATTACTATATTTCAATGTTCAGATTTAAGTTCAAGATTAATTTTATAATTCCAGTAGTGGAATTACGTTTCTCGGGACCAAAAGTTATAATTTCAATCCCTAACTCTCTCAACAGTTCCATTTGTTCGGGAATATCCCAAACTTTTTCGTGAGAAGTCACGGAAGCTACATAATAAGTTGGGCAAACACACCGCATAAGATGACAATCGTCATCAAAAACTGTCACAATCCTAACATTTTCAAACCCCGCCATCAAGTAGGCTCTTTCTTCTTGATTGCGGATGGGACGATTTTCTCCTTTGAGTCTCTTTACAAACTCATCGCTGTTTATACCGACAACCAGTGTTCCATGTTCGCTAGCATCACAGATAGCATCCAAATGCCCTGCATGTAACAAATCAAAACATCCAGTCATTAACACAATTTTCTCACCACGCGCCTTAATTTCTTCGCAAGCGTGGTGCAGTTTATCATGCTCGATAATAACTTTTGCCTCAGCCATTTCTCTCCTACTGATACTCATCTTCATACCTCCTCCCCTTTATGGCTTTTGTTGTTTGGTGGACCCCAATGTCCACAATAAATAAAAAAACTTTCCATTACTTGATTTAAATAAATTAACATATAATTATTTTTTAATCAAGAGAAAAGCAGACCTCAATTATCAGTCTGCTTTTTTAGCAAAAGCCTTATTTATTCTACCTACGCCCAAGCTTCGGCAGACGAGCTCGTTTTGAGTAAATTATTCGCAGCTTGCTGCAAATAGGGTCCAGGGCTTGTTTTGGGGTTAATTACCTTTTATCAGTAATTTCTTTGATGTAATATCCGCGATGATTTTTGGCTTTAAAATAACTCTTAACCAAAATATCCGCCAATAATCCCGAGATAAAAAGTTGTACACCTACCAAAAGTAACATCACTCCCATCATTGGCCAAATTCTTTCACCAATTGATTTATCTAAGAAAACCTTTTCCACAAACATCCAGATTAAGATAACTCCTCCCATAAATGATAAGAGCATCCCACTGGCACCAAAAAGGTGTAGCGGTCTAGCGGCAAATTTTCGCCAAAACCAAATAGAAACCATATCCACAAAACCTTTGAAAGCTCTTTTCCAGTTATATTTAGTCACCCCGTGCATTCGATGATGATGCGAAACTTTTACCTCCGCCACTTTAAAACCATCCATCTCCAAAAGAGCTGGGATGAAACGATGCATTTCACCATAAAGCTCAATGTCATTAAAACATTCTCGTCGATAAGCTTTGAGACTGCAGCCACTATCATGAATATTATCTTCAATCAAAATCTTCCTCAGCAGATTGGCTCCTCGAGAAAATATTTTCTTACTCAAAGAATCCTTACGCTTATGTCGCCAACCGCTAACCACATCATAACCCTCTTCTATTTTTTCCAATAACTTGGAGATGTCAGCTGGGTCATTTTGCAAATCACCATCCATAGTGATAATTATCTCACCCACAGCGGCTTGGAATCCAGCATCAAAAGCGGCTGTCTGACCATAATTTTTGCGAAATTTTATAAACTTTAGCGGTGTTAGACTCTCGCAAATTTCCGCCGTCTTGTCCCTGGAGCCATCATCGATAAAAATTATCTCAAAACTCTTATTTAATTTTTTACACTCCGTTAAAATTCTCGCGTGAAGCTCCGCCACATTACCCTCTTCGTTATAAATTGGCACCACTACGGAAATTTTAATTTTTTCTAATTCTCTATTTTCTTGCATATGATTTATATAAGTTGAATTATTTTTTTAAATACCGACGATATATTGGAGAAATAAAGCTAAAATAAAATTCAGTAAATATCCCAGTGGTGCAGAAAAGAAGAAAATAATTACTAACAAAAAGACAAAACCATATTGCTCAAAAACCATCATCTTTTTTTCCTCCATGGGCACTAGTGCAAATAATAACTTTGAACCATCCAAAGGCGGAATAGGAATTAAATTAAAAATTGCCAAAAAGATATTGATTGTGATAATCATCATACATAACCAGAAAAATATCGCCGCAAATGAGCCCGGCAAAAGAGTCGCCAACTCGCTAAAATCAAAAATATTATTTACTATCTGAATTTTTTCAAAATGAGTCAGCGGCATGAATTTCGTCGCCAAACCAAAAATTATCGCGGTTATAATATTGGAAAGTGGCCCAGCCAAAGCTACCCAGGCCGGTCCGAATTTTTGATCCTTTAAATTGTAAGGATTATAAGGGACTGGTTTAGCCCAGCCAAAGCCAAATTTAAAGACCAAAATCATAAAAAGTGGGACGATAAAAGAGCCCCATAAATCAAAATGCTTAATTGGATTTAATGTTAGCCGACCAGCATATTTAGCGGTTGAATCTCCAAGTTTAAAGGCCATTAAGCCATGTGCCACCTCATGAATCACCACGGACATCACCAAGATGAAAACCTGAAAAATGATTAAAATAATTTCCCCTGACATAAGCTAAAAAATATTATTTATTAGACCTTACTTTACAAAATACATTTATTATGATAATCTATATCTTGTAAATAAGCAAACTAATTTAAGGGACATAAATCATCTAACTCAAACTTAGGTAAGTTAATAATTTTGTTTCCGTAATAATATATTATATGAGTAGAACTTGTGAAATTTGTAATAGAGGAACAACTACTGGACATTCTCGCAGTCATTCTAATATTGCTACCAAAAGAAAATTTAAGGTTAATATTCAACAAAAAACTATAGCTGGTCAAAAAAAGAAAGTTTGTACCCGTTGCATCCGGACTATGAATAAGGCTTAGTTTCAAATATTACATCTATCCCGCCCGCTTCTTTAAGCGGGCTTTTAAATTTGACATGTCTTTAATGCATTTCGTCCACACTTTACGGATAAAATAAAAATAAATCAGCTCGAGAAGAGCGTTAAGAAACTTTGTTACGTAGCGGATGCGAAGTCTGAAGTTTTAGTGATGAGAGTTAGATTTATTTATTTTAGTAGTACGTGTGGCAGTTTTTTGTAGCTTCTTTTGCTGCCAAAAAAGTTAGTAAAAAAATATTAGTGACTAAGACCTACAGTTCAAACGCACACACCAGATTAAGCCGTTGGTTTTTCTGGTTAAAAATAAAACCCCCGCTACTCGGGGGTTTTACTTTTTAAAATTTTTCTATTTCTTTCATAAATTCTTTTAGCAAATCCTTTTCTTGAACTTTTCGCATAATCTTTCCTTTTTTTACGATTAAGCCCACTCCTCTTCCTCCGACTATCGCCAAATCAGCCTCTCTGGCCTCACCAGGACCGTTTACCACACAACCCATCACCGCCACGCGAATATCTTTTTCCATTCCAAATAATAATTTCTCCACGTCATTGGCTAATTTAATCAGATCTATCTCTGTCCTGCCGCAAGTCGGGCAACTCGTCACAGAAATCCCTCTTTTTCTCAGACCCAAAGATTTGAGGATTTCCCAAGCTACTTTGATTTCCTCCACTGGATCAGCGGTTAGCGAAACCCGAATCGTATCCCCAATCCCATCAAATAATAGAATTCCAAATCCTACTGAAGACAAAATTGTTCCCCGAAAAGTTGTCCCCGCTTCAGTTATCCCGATATGCAAAGGATAATCAACTTTTTTTGCCAATAATCGATAAGCCCTGACCGTTCGCTCCACATCATTGGCTTTTAGGGAAATAGCAATATCAAAAAAATCATTCTTTTCCAAAATTTTTATATGTCGCATCGCAGACTCCACCATTGCTTCTGGGGTAACCTGCCCATTATATTTTTCCAAAATATCTTTTTCCAAAGAACCTCCATTAATTCCAATACGAATTGGGATTTTTTTCTTCTTACAAGCCTTTACTAACATCGTCACTTTCTTTTCATCCCCGATATTGCCTGGATTGATTCGCAGCTTATCAACCCCCTGCGCAATCGCCTCTAGCGCATAATCCGCCGAAAAATGAATATCTGCCACCAAGGGAATGCTAATTTGTTTTTTTATTTCCCCCAAAGCTCTGGCGGCCTCCATGTCTGGCACCGCTACTCGGATAATTTCACAACCCGCCTGAATCAATTCTTTAATTTGAGCGACCGTCGCAGCGACATCTCGGGTGTCCGTGTTACACATTGATTGAATAGCAATCGGCGCATCACCTCCGATAAAAACATTACCTATTTTAATTTTTCTAGTTTTTCTTCGCTCAATCATAAGATTATTATTTAGCTATTTATTGTCATTAATCAAATAACTAAAAAAATTATAAAATTATATTTCTCGTTGGGTTAGATAATCCGCTAGAGCCGCTAGTCTATCTTGAGTTGGCTGATTAAAGCCAATATTATTTAATTCATTTTTCCCCTCTGTTATTAATTTTTGCGCTAAATTATTAGCATAATCCAAAGATTTAGTTTGCCGAATAATATTTCTAAATTCTTCAATTTCTGTTTCTTGAATATCCTTTTTGCCTAATAATTCCAGCAATCTTTCCTTTTGTTTTTTATTGGCATTTTTTAAAGCCCTCACTACCAAGAGAGTCTGCTTACCCTCTCGAATATCAGAGCCCACTGGTTTTCCAATTTTCTTTTCATCTCCAAAAATTCCCAAAATATCATCTTGAATTTGAAAAGCTATCCCCACTGGCACAGCAAATTTGGTGATTCTGTCCAAAAGCGGTCCTTCTGCCCCACCCAAAATTGCCCCCAAGTGCAAAGGACCTTCGATAGTATATTTAGCTGTTTTATTTTTATACATGTCCAATACTTCCGCTTCGCTAGCGATGCCTCGATGCTCGATAAAGACGTCCTGAGCTTCACCAATAGCTACTCTTGCCACAATATCCTGCAGTCGCGACAAAGCCCGCACCACCAAGTCTGGAGCGAATTTTGAATTAAATAAAACTTTATTACCCAAAGCGCCCACAATGTCCCCAACCACAATCCCCATAGAATTGCCAAAGTGCTGATGATCAGTTTCTCTTTTGGCCATAGCTTTTCCCAATTTACCATATTTAATATGGACTGTTTCTACTCCGTGCCGTTTGGGGTCATTATCAATAATATCATCATGAATCAATAAGAAAATATGGATTAATTCGATGCTAATTGAAGTTTTAAGTAATTCTTTTTCATCCTGGCCACCCACCCCACAATAACCCCAATACATCAAAGCTGGGCGTAATCTTTTACCCCCTGACATAGTTATTTTTTTAACCTGCTTTAATGCATCCGTCGTGATAAAGTTATTTTTCCTTGAATCTGCAATAACGTTATTGAAAAATTTATTCAATTCAGGATTAACCATCTTTTGGAAAGCTAGTAATTCTTCCTTAATATTCATACCAAAAAAATTATTCTAATTAATTACATCCCCCTTAGCTTACCTGGAAAAATACCAGTTGTAAACATCATGGGTCACCGGCACAGCATTAAATCCATCCTCTTCCTGCCCCTCTACCAAAACCACCATGGCAATTTCTGGGTTTTGATAAGGCGCAAAAGAAACAAACCAACCGTGAGCTTTTTTATCATTACCAAACTGAGCAGTTCCAGTTTTTCCGGCTGCCTCTACTGGCAAATCCTTGAGCATTTGGGCAGTACCCTCTGTGACTGTCATGCGCATCCCCTCTCTCACCGTCTTCAATATTTCCGGGGCAATAAAGCCCTGTCTAATTATCTCCGCTTTATTAAAAATAGTCTTGTCTGTTTTTTTAATCTGAGAAACTAATCTTGGCCGGTAAAGAGTGCCACCGTTAGCCACCACCGCCACACTGTTAACTACCTGCAAAGGTGTCGCCGTAGTAAAACCCTGACCAATGGAAGCATGATAAGTATTACCGATATACCATTTTTCTTTTAATTTATCTTCTTTCCATTTTTCATTTGGGATAAAGCCACTGGCTTCACCGGGCAAATCCACGCCCGAAAGCTCTCCGTAACCAAATAAATTTCCATACTCTCTTATTTTATTAATACCAATCCCTCGAATTGAGCCGTACCCACCGCCGACCGAATAGAAAAAAACATCACTAGAAACAGCAATAGCTCTTTTGACATCCGTAAAGCCATGAGCTTTCCAGTCTCCAAAAAACCAACTTCCCACACTAATTCCTCCTCGACTTTCTATCTGCGTAGTACTATTTATCACCCCCTCAGTTAACGCTGCGCTGGCCATCACTGGTTTAAATGTCGAGCCTGGTGCATATTCACCAGAAATTGCACGATTAAACATAGGTTTATTTTCATCATTAGCTAGCTGCGCGTATTGATCAGTAGAGATTCCATTAGCAAACAAATCATTATCATAACTAGGCACACTAACCATCGCCAAAATCGCTCCACTTCGCGGATCGAGTGCTACCGCGGCCCCAGCTTTGAGACCCTCCTTATCCAAGACACCACTTAAACTATCAAACAATTTCTTTTGCAATTGACTATCAATATTTAAAATAATATCACTACCTGGTTGAGGCTCTACCATCCCCAATTCCCGCACCAATTGCCCCTTAGAATCCACTTCAATATTGATTTTGCCTGGCACTCCACGCAAATCTTTTTCATAATATTTCTCTAGACCTCTTTTGCCAATTGAATCCGTCATTAAATAATCGGGGTTTTCAACCAATTCCTCTTTTTTGATTTTCCCCTCATAGCCAATAATGTTAGAAAAAATCAAACTATCCACATAATCTCGAATTGCCGTCTTGGAAACTTGGATACCTGGAAGTTTTTGGTAATTTTCCATGACCAACATGGCTTCTCGTTGTTCAATGCTCTTTAATAATAAAATAAAATTATTATTCTTATCCTCATTTTCTAAATTTTTCAAAAATTCATCATAGCGATTGGGAAATATTTTTTTAATTTCTGCTAAAATTTCTGGAGCAAAAAATGATTTCTCTTGCTTATTCCCCCGAGTATCCATAACCAAATCCAAACTCGGAATATTATAAACCAAGGTGTTGCCACTGCGATCAAAAATCTTTCCTCGAGGAGAATTGATATAACTTACTCGCAATCTATTTTCCTTGGCCACCGCCTGATAATAGCTGCCTTTTGCTATCGCCAAAAAAGCCGTCCGACTCAAAAGTAATAACAAAACTAAAGAAATTATCAGCCAAAATAAACTTAGCAGATTTTTATTGAAAGGTATTTCTATTTTTCCAATTTCCGAACCACTCAATAAAACAGTGTCCGCAATTTCATCGACCTCTTTGGAAGTTTTTATTTTATATTTGCTCTTATAAAATTGCATACAATTAAATTGCGTTTAATTAAAAGGTATTTTCAGACGACTCTCATTTTGAGCGATATAACGCTCCACTTTACTAACCAGATTATAAATTAAATAAAATAATATTCCCGACAAGATGCTGGCCAAGAAAAATTTGCCCCCTTGCCCAAAATAATTTTTTATATAAATCCCCATTTCTCCTAGAAAATCATTACTTTTTACAAATAAATCCAATAAGCTAAAGATAAAGTTTCCTACCAAGATGAAAATCATCACCAAGGCAAAGCCCGAAAAACGTCGTTCAATAATAAATCGTCTAGAAATAAAACTGATAACATAAGCAAATAAGATAAAAAAGACCACGTGAATGCCCACCCTTCCTCCTAAAAATATATCGCTCAAAAATCCCAAAATCACCACCCACAGCCACATTTTCTCAAAACCTCGAATAATTATCCAACTGATAATCATCAGCATAGCCAAGTTAATCGATTGGTCTTGCAGAAAAATTAAATTAAAAAAATTTATTTGTAAGAAAATAATAAAAAGAACAACACTAATTCTCAATAGAAAATTTATCATAACCGTAAAAAATATTTATACTATTTAACATTCTTGATGATAAACACAAATCTAAGTTTAGAAAAATCAACCGGGGAAGAAATAATCGCTTTTTGAAATAAATCATTTTTCATCGGATTAACTTCCTTGATTTCACCCACCAAAAGACCGCGGGGAATATTTTGACTGATGTCCGAGGTAACCACCTTATCGCCCAATTTTAGGGCGTCCGTTTGCAAAACTAAATCCATCACCAATCCCAAACCATAATCACCCCGCACTACGCCCACCGCTCGCGTATCCATCGTCTCCACGTTTACATTAATTATTTGATTGGTAATAAAAATAATTTTTGCAGTAGTCTCCATGACTTCCTCCACGCGTCCCACCAGGACGCCTTCTGCCACCACCACGGACATACCATTTTCCAAGCCATTTCGCCGACCCTTATCTACCAAAATCCAACTGCTATTGTTATAACTGTCTCGGCCAATGATATAAGCGGCCTCTAGATCAAATTTATCTCTAGGTAAAATAGCTAATTGCTCTCGCAATATTTCATTTTCTTTGACTGTATCAGCTAATTTCAAATTTTCTGATTTTAATCTTAAATTTTGCTCAATTAGCTGCTCATTTTCTTTACGAATTTCACCAATAGAGGAAAAAACCTTTGTTAGAAAATTTACTCGATTAGCTCCTGAAGCAAAAACTCTTTGCACTGGATAAGTTACGCCGATAAAAAAACCCCGAACCTTACTAAAAAAATTCTGAGGATTCCAAATAATCAAGATAGTCGCTATTGCAATAACTACAAAAACTTTAAATATTTTTTTAGAAGTAAATTTTCCTGCCATAGTTTAATCTTGAAATAATTGTTTTTTTAAAATTTAACGCAAAGGACTGTCATCATACTGATTGGCGGCCAAGACTTCTTTCAATGACTCCAAATCCTCCAAAACAATTCCTGTGCCTCTCACTACCGCCGTCAAAGGATCCTCCATGGTGCGCACAGAGATACCAGTTTGGTTGGCAATCAATTTATCTAAACCACGAATCAAACTACCGCCTCCCGCTAAAATTATTCCCCGTTGCATAATATCTGAGATTAATTCTGGCGGAGTGTCTTCAATGATAGTTTTGATATTATTTACAATTATCCGAATTGAGCGCGATAAGGCTTCTCGGATTTCTTCGTCAGTTACTTTTATTTCTTTAGGTAAACCACTGACTAAATCTCTGCCTCGCAAAGCCATCGTCAACTTTTTTTCTTGCGGATAAGCACTCCCAATAGAAATTTTTGCTTCCTCGGCTGTTCGCTCACCAATTAGTAAGTTAAATTCATCTCGACAATAGCGAATGATGTCTTCGTTCATCTCATCGCCAGCAATTCGCAAACTACGTGAAGCCACTACTCCCCCCAAAGAAATCACCGCAATTTCAGAAGTCCCACCTCCGATGTCCACAATCATATTGCCGGCCGCAGTAGTTACTGGTAAATGCGCCCCAATCGCTGCCGCCATCGGTTCATCGATAATATATGCTTCTCTGGCTCCTGCACTAATCGCTGCATCAATCACCGCTCGTTTTTCCACCTCGGTCACCTCTGAAGGAATACCAATTAGCACTCTTGGGCGAGGTAAAATAGAAAAAGAATCTTGATGAACTTTATCAATAAAATAACGTAACATTTGCTCGGTTACTTCAAAATCACTCACCACTCCCGCTACCAAAGGACGTGTAGCGACGATATGGCTAGGGGTTTTACCCACCATTTGCTTGGCCTTTTTTCCAATTGCTAAAATTTGTCCTGTTTTTTTATTTACCGCCACAACAGAAGGTTCATTAATCACAATTCCCTTGCCTCGCACATACACCAAAGTGTTAGCCGTCCCCAAATCAATTCCAATGTCCTTAGATAAATTACCAAAGATTTTTCCAGTTATATTATGATAAATATTTTTTATTTTTTTAAACATACAAACAAACCCACTAAAAATTTACAATCAGGGGCTTAAAATTAAAATAATTTATTTTTGTTTTTACTCTATATATATTACCAAAAATAAGCACTAATGTCAAAGTAGCCCAAACAAAAAAACATTGACTAAAGTAAGATAAGCTACTAAGATTTAATTTAGCAACTTGGTCAATCAATCTCCAACTCAAACAAATCAAAAGGAGGAATCATCCATGTCAAATTCAGAGCAAGTCCCGATTAGCAAAGGAGAAGGTCTTTTTGATTTAGTTACTCGACTTCAAAAAGAAATTAAGTTACTAAAACAAGAAAACCAAGACCTCAAAGAAAAACTCGCCAAAGCCCAAAGGAAAGCTGACTACTACGAGGTTGAAGCTGAGGCCCTTAGTGCGGCGATGGATTAAAAAGGAGAATCTGGATGAACGCTAAACTAATGGAGATTTTCAACTCGCAAGAGTTGGGAAATAGAATTAAAACTCTGGAAGTGGAGCTTTGTCATAAGGAGCTGCTCAACGCTGATCTCCTAGAGAAAAATAAACTCCAGGAATCAAACATAGACAAGCTACATAAGCACATTGAACACTTAAAAGAAGAAATTCACGCTCTGCAAGAATTATTGCAGAGAAAAGATAATGTTCCTATTCACTGACCACTTCCCTCACCAACGCTCTAGCGGAGAAAGCATCGCCTTCTCCGCTCTTTTTATTTTTCCCAAAAAGAAAACCGCATCTATCTTTTAGAAATGCGGTTTATCTTTTTTGGTCTTTATCGTTTCTTTGTTTTTTTAACAGCTTTTTTAACTGTTTTCTTAGCTACTTTTTTAACAGCTTTTTTAACTGTTTTCTTAGCTACTTTTTTAACAGCTTTTTTAACTGTTTTTTTAGCTACTTTTTTAACAGCTTTTTTAACTGCTTTTTTCTTTGTTGCCATATTTTTATTTTAGGCTAGCCAGCGATTTCTCACTGGATTATTTTTTTTATTTTAAACTGAGAAGCTCGACCACTTCTCACACTATTTCGTTATATAAATAATTATACAACAATAAAAAATTTATACAATAGTTTTTTTGAAAAAGTTTTTATTTTTTTCTAAAAATTATTTTTAAAATATTTTTATCTACATTTATTATACAACAATAAAAAAATTGTACAATAGTTTTTTTTATTTTTTGAAAAAAAGTTTTTATTTTTATTTTTTTAAAATTATTTTTTCTAAAAATTATTTCGCTCGCTTATTTTTTTATAACTAATTTAATTTTTTATTTGACAGCTCTTGTCACTTTTTGTTATAAAAGATTTAGTGGATGTTAAAAAGTTATCTTTTGCTATCACCTCAACTTTGGAGAAATAAAAATGAAATTAAAAGAACTAAGGTTATTTTTACTTTCAAAAATAAAAAGGAATTATTCATTATTTTTACTTATTGTCCTATTAATAGTGGCTATTGCGGGTATTTGCATGCTTAAATATCAGTGCTTCTTTTCTTTCGTGCTCTTGCTTGGAGGCGTCCTGATTCTAAACCTATACATTACTCAAATAAAAATTGATACCACTATCTCCGAACACAAAAACAAATCATGACTAAACAACTCATCCACCCTTAAATGGATTTCTCTACCACGCTAGAGCAATCCATTTTTATTATTTTAAAAAAACTCCCTGCGCTAGCAAGGAGATAAAAATATTTATCGACTCCGTTATTATTTTTTAAATTAAAACATTAAACATTGATTTGAAATTCACATAGTACCCTATGTATTATCCTTTAAATCCAATTTCATTTTTTGGTTCGGTGGCTATTTCAATTTTTCCAAACTGATCTTCATACTTTTTTAAATTTTCTTCCATCGCTTTTATCATTCTCTTAAAATGTCCAGGAGAAAGAATCACTCTCGAGTTTAAAGTTCCAGTTGGCGGAAAAATATTTAAAAAATCCAAAACAAATTCTTCTTTAGTATGAAGTATTTGCATCGCGTTAGAATATTCACCTTTTAATTTTTCATCTGTGGCTTTTATTTGTACTTGTTGGTTTTGATTTGGTTGAGTCATATTTTTTAAATTTAATTTTTGATATTATAACTTTGAGATTCCTCTACTTCTAAATCTTTGAGTACAAAGATTTATCCGGTCGGAATGACAAATCGACTACTGGCGCAAAATAATCGAGACATGTCATCTCGACTAAATAAATTTCTGTACTCATAGATTTATGCTTAGACCGCGTGTCGCTCTAGCTTTAGCGGTGACACAGAGATCTAAACAATTTCATCTATCTAATTGCATTTTTCTTCCACACTTTGAAGTGTGGAATAAAGTTGCTATTTATTATTTGAAATAAACTTAAAGATTTAATAATTAATATATTAAGGATATTCCCATTTTACCCACAAATCAATGCTTGACTTTTTATGTGTTTTATGCTATACTATATCATTGTCAAGATTATGACAATCCTATTGCGAGGGGGTCGCAAAACAGCACATCCAACTCAAGGAGTCACACAATGAAAAAGAAAGAACAGGGCAAAATCGCTTTAGTGGCCCTCAAAGAGGACCTCCGTAAAAACGGCCTCCACCTGAGGCCAATTAAGAAAAAAGGATTCAAGAAAAAAGCCGCCGTCCTCGGCATCTCCACAAAGAAGGCGAAAGAATTTGCCGAAATCATCGTCAGGGAGATGGTAGATGAAATCTTCCCGCCTAAGGGGAAGAAAAAATAATTCATCCGCCTCTCGCCGGTCACCGCATCATTCCCTCTCTGGGGTCTGGTGCGGTTTTTAATTTTCATAAATCAGGGTGACCGTTGACGACATGCTATAATTAGATTAATCTTTATAAATTAAGGCATCTGCCTCTATATATAGCACCTCAAAAACTTTAACACTAGGAGATAATTTCTATGCTAAGGAATATAAAGAAAAGGCCAAATAAACTAATTTGTCCGCTTTGCATGGGCTCAGAAGTGGAAACCAATCCGGGTCTTGAAAAAATCAACCTGGAACTACTCTCCATACCAAGCGCAGTGGACAAATATCATTGCCGCAGCTGCAAAAAAACATTTAAACAATATTTAGAGATAGCAGCATGAAACTTCAACGAAGTACCTCGACGACCCCATAAAGGTCGTCTTTTAAATTTTAAAAATTTCTAAAAAATATCTCCCATTTTGGAAAGTTTTTAAAATATTGACAAAAATATGCGCTCATATACAATATATTCAAATGAGTGGCATAAGCTACTCATAAAATGCACTCTTTTAAGGAGGGAGTTATGGGATGGTTCGGAGACATGACCAAGGCGTTGAATGGCAACAGCACCCCGACTTATGACAGTTCGCGGGAAATCGGAAAAGTGGAATCCAACAACGGTTGGACGCCCGGGGCACAGCACCAAACTGAATCTGGCGATGACTACAATAACCGCATCAACTCCTGGCATCAAAATGAACAAGAGAAAAACGGCAACAACTGGTAAAATCCGGTCTTGCCAGTAACATGGTAACAACTCCTTGCTTCGTGCAACTTGCGAAGCAAGGAATATTTATTTTAGACGACCCCACAAAGGTCGTCTTTTAAATTTTAACATTGATTATTGAATGAATATTGAGCATTGATTATTGAACATTGAATAGATATTAAAAAGCGAGATTTTTATTTCTCGCTTTTTAAAAAATTTATTTCTTTTCTTCTTCCTTCTTTTCTGTCTCCGCGTCCTTTACGCCTTCTTCTTTTGTCTCGCCAGGAGCTTCAGCAGAAGCAGCTGGTTCTGGCTGTGCCGCTTTATAAAGTTCTTCTCCAATCTTTTGAGCTTCAGTTGAAAATTCTTCTGTCGCCTTTTTGATTTCTTCGGTAGTAGACTCCTCTTTTTTCAAAACTTCTTTAAGGGCTTCCATTTTTTCAATTACTGGTTTCTTTTTATCCTCAGCAATTTTATCACCGGAATCTTTCAAAGCTTTTTCCGTAGAGTAAACTAAGCTTTCCGCAATATTTTTCACCTCCACTTTTTCCTTGCGTTTTTTATCTTCTTCAGCATGCACCTCGGCATCTTTTTTCATTCTTTCGATTTCCTCTTTACTTACTCCACTAGACGCTTCAATACGGATAGATTGCTCTTTGCCAGTTGCCTTATCCTTAGCACTCACATTTAAGATTCCGTTAGCATCGATATCAAAAGTAACCTCTACTTGCGGAATTCCGCGTGGAGCTGGAGCAATTCCATCCAAGATAAATCTACCCAATGTTTTATTGCCCTCCGCCATCTCTCGCTCTCCTTGCAAAACATGAATCTCAACACTTGGCTGATTATCTGCTGCTGTAGAAAATACTTGAGATTTTTTAGTTGGCACAGTGGTATTTCTCTCAATTAAAGGAGTAGAAACTCTTCCCATGGTTTCAATCCCCAATGTCAAAGGAGTCACATCCAATAACAATACATCTTTAACATCACCAGCTAACACACCACCTTGAATAGCTGCTCCCATTGCCACTACTTCATCAGGATTCACAGAAGAGTTTGGTTTTTTTCCAAAAAATTCTTCCACTTTCTTTTGCACAAGTGGCATTCGAGTCATTCCTCCCACCATCACAATCTCATTGATATCTTTGGTTTCAAGTTTTGCATCCTTAAGAGCTTTCTTTACTGGCTCCATAGTGCGCGCTACTAAATCACCCACCAATTCTTCCATCTTCGAACGGGTTAACTTCATCACTAAATGTTTTGGACCGTTAGCATCAGTGGTGATAAAAGGTTGATTGATTTCTGTTTCTTGCGCAGTAGAAAGTTCAATCTTAGCTTTTTCCGCTGACTCTTTAATTCTTTGCAACGCCAAATTATCTTTGCCCAAATCAATCCCTTCTTGTTTTTTGAATTCATCAATAATCCAATTGATCAAAATTTGATCAAAATCATCTCCACCCAAATGAGTATCCCCATTGGTACTAATCACCTCCACTGTATCATCACCTACTTCCAAAATGCTGATATCAAAAGTTCCTCCACCTAAATCATAAACAGCAATCTTCTCATTTTTCTTTTTATCAAATCCGTAAGCCAAAGCAGCAGCGGTTGGTTCATTGATAATTCTTTTTACTTTAAGTCCAGCAATTTCTCCAGCTTCCTTAGTTTCCTTTCTTTGAGAATCATCGAAATAAGCTGGCACAGTAATCACCGCCTCCTCAATTTTTTCACCCAATTTTTCCTCTGCATCCGCCTTAAGCTTTTGCAAAACCATGGCTGAAATTTCACGTGGAGTGTATTCCTTATCTCCCATTTTTACCGTAATTGCCCCATTGGCACTTTTGGAAATTTTGTACGGCATCAATTTGATGTCATCTTGGACATCTTTATCATCAAAATTTCTACCAATCAATCTCTTGATTGAAAATAAAGTATTTTCATGGTTAGTCACGGCCTGACGTTTTGCCAAGAGTCCCACCAATCTTTCTCCACTTTTATTAACTGCAATCATTGAAGGTGTGGTTCGATTACCTTCCTTGTTTTCAATTATTTCCGGTTTACCCCCAGAAACAAAGGCCATTGCACTATTTGTAGTACCGAGATCAATTCCTAATATTTTACCCATATTTTTTTAGTCTCCAATCAATCAACTTCCCGCAAAGGAGTTAATTAATTAAAACTTTGATTAATTATTTCTATTTATTAATTTTACTTGACTTTCTTGATTAAATTACTTAAACTTTAGTTAAAGAGTGGTTGGCGAGAACTTTATATTTAAAGGGGTAAACCTCCTCCCCGAGATAATCTCCCACCTCGTCCAACCACTCTCCTTTTCAAGCCCCCTTAATAAAATTTCTTTTCTTCCTAAAAATAGGAAGATATCAATATCATTTGATACACAAGAAAATTTATTTAAGGGGGGCTTTTTTTATTTGTCAAAATACTTTATCAAAAATAATTATTCCACTATCACCCGCGCTGGTCTAATCACCTTTTCACCAATTTTGTAACCTCTTAAAATTATCTGCTTTATCTTATTTTTATATTTTTCCTTCTTTTCACATTTCTCATCATCACAGCATTTATTATCCAAGACTGCCTCACAAAATTTAGTATCAAAATTATCACCCTCTTTTAAATTAATTTCCTCGATACCATTTTCCGTCAAAACACTTTCTAACTGTTTTTGGATATACATTATTCCCGTTACCCAAGGATCATCTTTTTGCTCTTTGGGAATATGAGCTGTGGAAGTGTGAAAATTATCAATCACAGGAATTATTTGCATTACAATATTTTCAGTCGCATAACGGATTCTATCTTTTTGACTCTCGGCTTGCATCTTTTTATAATTTTCAAATTCTGCCAAACTTCGTTTCCAACCATCCAGTGACATTTCCATTTCTAGATATCGTTTAGCCGCCTTGAGAGTTTCCATTTTTTCTTCTTCAAAACCATCACCTGTTTTTAATTTATCTATCGCTTCATCAATATTGAGCCATTCAAACTCACTATGTTCACGAGGATTTAATGTTATTTCACCTCCGTTATAATAAGCGATGAAACGTAAGGCTTTTAAGCTATCTAATTTTTCATGACCCTCTGGATATTCACTTACTCTAAGCACTTCACCAATTTCTACATTATCCAAACCAAGCTCTTCTGATAATTCTCTCTTGAGCGATTCTAGCACTGTTTCCCCCTTCTCAATCCCCCCACCGGGTAAATCATATTTTGCACTATTAGTTACTTCTTTATCAGCTCGCTTAAGTAAGAGAACTTTTCCCTCCTTATCAACCACGACTGCCTTAACTGTTAGCTGCATCAACCAACCTTTCTCAATCTCCATTTTAATTTCTTCTTTTTTATTTTTCATAAAATTAACTTTAAAAAATTTGAATTTACAATTTTGAATTTTGAGTCAATGCTTTAATTTTATAATTTTGAAATTAATACATTTAAAATTCATTAAAAATTCAAAATTCGAAATTAAAAATTAACCGACATTTCAATTAAAATAATAAAATATTAATACTTCCTGCTGCGACAATAACAATCCCATTTGTCCCTCCCACCATTTTCTTTATATATTCTATCAGCGATTTATTTTTAGCATATTGCATCCGTTTGGGTCCGATTAAAGCCAGTACTCCGCGCTGTCCATTTTTTAATTTATATGGAGAAACAATCATCGAACAACTAGAAATTTTACTTACTGGGTTTTCTGCTCCGATAAATATTTTTGTCTCACCCTCTTTTATTTCCTTAACAATTTTATCAAACATTTCATCAATATAATCCATTGTCTCAGTTAGTCGGCAAATTTCATCTAATTTCTGAAATTCTGGTTCGCTCAATAAATCTCGCATTCCAAAATCATCAAATTCGTCCTTATCTAAAATTCCACTAATTGCCAGATTGCCCGTTAGACCTGAAAGCAACTTAGCACTCGTTCGAGAAAGTCGCATATTCTTCGCCTTCAGCTTTAGCAATTCCTCCTGTAATTTTAGTTGCTCTCTTTTACTGAGCTCTTTATCCTTCATCAACTCCTCTACAAAATAACGATAACCTTTGTCAGTCGGAATTCTGCCGGCGCTAATATGTGGCTGATAAAGATAACCCATCGCTTCCAATTCCACCATTTCATTTCGAATAGTTGCGCTACTAGCATCAATTCCATATTTTTCCGACAAAACCTTTGAACCAATAGGAATTGCTGTTGCAGTATATTCTTCCACGATACATTCTAATATTTTTTCTTGTCGTTTATTCATATATTTCTGCTTTATAACATTTTCTCTAATTCCATTATAACAAAAAATTAGCACTCGTCAAGAGAGAGTGCTAAATAAAAAAATCGGGGTTCAAATTATCCTTTGAACCCAGCTATTTTAGACTTGTCTCCTTTTGAAATATGTTTAATGAGCTATAACTTCCCTCACTATATCCGTCATCGTACTAAAAGTATTTCCCATGCTGAGTCCGATGGTTTTTTGGGTCATACCGTAAAAATGATAATACATCTGCCTGCCCAAATTGGCATAATCAGCAGATTTCATTACCCGCCGATAAGCCCTTGGGGGAAACAGTGAACACACTAAAAAACAGAAATCTGCTCCGCGCAAAATAAGATTGGGGTCGTTATCATCTACGCCCTTTAAAAAATAATCCGTAGCATAATAACTCTCCGGAACATTATTAAAATTATGCGCAATCATTTTGGCAGTATACAAAGTACAACGTAAAATATCCAGATCGAGCATTTTTTGATCCAGGACAAAAGAACTAATTTTTCCTCGGATAAATTCCTCTGGATTATTAACAATGTGAATTTCACCAGCTCTTTCGGCACTCTTGGCCTCAGCGACAATTGTAGCTAGGAGTTGATTATAGTTTTCACTGATTTCTTCCTCACTTTTTTTCCCAGAGAAAATTGGAAATATCTTGCCCATTGAAGTTCCTCCCTTTTGCTAAGGTTAAAAAGCATCAACCACGCCCCCTCAATGCTAAGTCAAAACCAATTAAAAATCAAATATTTTCCTCCACCAGCCAACCAATTATTTTTGCCATCGCGTGATGTCTACCAAATCTATTTAATCTAATTGTTTGCTCTTTTTCTTTATAACGTAACTTAATCAAACTACCCGCAGACTCTCTTTCAATTGATTGAACTTCTCCATCCGCCTCTTTTGTACTAAAACCAAAATACAATACTGGAACATTGGCATATTTTTTTAAATTTCTAACCTTTTCGTTATTCCAATTCAAAATCAATTTACCATCTTTTTTAATATTTTTTACCAAATAAACATACTCGCCCACCAAACGATTCATCCCCGAAAAAGACTCAATGTAACGTTGAGTAATTTCCGTAACTATCGCTAGCTGAGGTCTTACGATAGAAAGTAAATAACGCATATCCCCTTTTTGTGCTACTCCCAATTCTAAAACTAAATATTTAGGAAAGTTTTTTTGAAAAATCGCTAGAGCTGCATTTTTTAAAACTGGTAACCAGCGCCGATAAGAATTATAGCCACTTTCAATATTTAAAATTGCCAGCGGTAAACCAATTTCCGTATTAAAATTTTTTGGATTAGCTCTGACCGTCCTACCTTTATTTTCTAAAACTTGCTTAATCTCATCTCGCACAAAAGATTTATTTACGCTACCACTGACCACTATTACTACCGGTCGATGCACAGCTAAAACCAACTTGGTTATAATCTTTAAATAATATTGCAAGATAATTTTAAAAATTTTTTTCATAAACAATCATTTTAGCATATTAATATTGGAATAAAATTCCAAGAGTCATCAATCATCAAAACAATTTAGCAATTTAATCAATTAGAACAACTACAACATATTCAACACCTACAACGTCTTAAAGAATTTCTTCATTCGCCAAAAAGCCTCCTGAATATCTTTCTTGCTCCGCCCAAAACTCATCCGAATATGATTTTCTCCATTAGGTCCAAAAGCCACCCCTGGCACCACTGCCACTTTGGTTTTTTCCAATAATCCTAAGGAAAATTGCCAAGACCTACTCTGAGAATAATCATCTCCGGTATAATCAATTTTATCCAAAATTATCCTCGGAAAAACAAAATAAGCACTTTCGGGACGCACATAAGAAAAAACGTGCGACAACTCATCCAACTGACTACAAATTAAATCTCTTCGCTCTCGATATTCTCGATTCATTTGAATTAAATCTTTTTCTCCCATCTCCAAAGCCCCCATCGCTCCATACTGTGAAATTACTGGAGCACAGGTGACCAAGCTATCATGCACTTTTAAAATCTCTTTAACTACACTCTCATCACCATGGAGATATCCCACTCGCCAGCCAGTCATCGCGTAGGATTTAGAAAAACTAAAAAGTCGAATCACGCGCTTCCTCAACTCCGGAACCTCCGCTAAACTAAATATTTTTTGCCCCGGCTCAAAAAGAAAATCCTTATAAACTTCGTCAGAAATTAAAAACAGATCATGCAATTCAGCTAGTTTAGCCAATCCCAATAATTGTTCTTTTGAATAAATTGTTCCCGTGGGATTATTAGGATTACAATAAAATATCGCTTTAGTTTTTGGCGTTATCGCCTGCTTAAATTTTTCCAAATCAAAAGCCCAACCTTTTGCCTCATCCAATGGAACAAAAACTGGGACACAACCCGCCAACGTTATCACCTCTCGATAAGAAGTATAGGTAGGCTCTGGAATAATAATCTCATCACCAGCATTAGTAATGGCTAAAATAGTAGCGGTAATACCCTCAATGGAGCCAGCCGTGATCAAAATTTCATTTTCCCAATCATAAAACATGTTATCCTGGGCTAACTTGGTTTCGATCAATTCTCTTAATTCAGGGATTCCTGGAGACAAAGAATACTTAGCCACTACTCCTCTTTTTAAAGCCAACTCCACCCTACGCTTGATGCACTCTGGGGTATCAAAATTTGGCACGCCCTGGGCCAATGAAATCACATCTGGATATTTGCTCGCTCGCAATTCCATTTGTTTAATCACTGAAAGATTCAAATTTTTAGTCCTTTCGAACATATTTTAGTTGAGTAGTTGATTGGGTTAGTAGCTTATTAGCTTGTATCAGGTGTTATATATTATGAATCAAAACATTAAAACAGTTTTCATTTTTAACAACTTCAATATCTAGAACATTTTTTACATTCTCTTTAAGGTTTCCATTCCCAAAACCTCTAAACCATTTCTTAGAGTTAGCTGCACTGCGCGTACCAAAGCTAAGTTATTTTTAATTTCAGGATTAGTCATATCTAAAACTTTTGTTTGTGCATAAAAAGAGCTAAACTCCGCCGCAAGATTATAAAGATAATTAGCCACATGATGAGGAGAATTATCTCGCAAAGCCTCACTCATAGCAGCGGGAAATTTTAATATCATTCTTTCCACCAGGGGAACTTCACCATTTCTTTCCTCAAGCTCAGTTTCGTTTTCAATTTTTAATTCTTGGGCGTTAGCTAAAATTGAGTTAGTTCGCACAAGTGCATATTGGAGATATGGCCCAGTATCACCCTCAAAAGCAGTGGCTTTTTCTAAATCAAAAACTACATTTCTACCCGCTCCACATTTTAAAATAGAATATTTCAACGCTCCCACAGCCACCTTTTGAGCTATTTCATTTTTTTCTTCTTCGGGAAAATTTTGCTCTTTTATTTTTTCTAAAATTTTATTTTTTACTGCCTCGATTAAATCCTCTGCCAATGGCACATTACCTAGTCGAGAAGAAATCTTGGCTCCCGAAAAAGTAAGTCTCCCGTGTTGGATATATTCACTTTTATCTGACCACTCTTTATTTACTATTTCAGCCGCCTTTTTTACTAATTTAAAATGATCTCGCTGCTCTACATCCGTAATGGTAATAGATTTATCAAATTTAAATTTATCAAACTTTATTTTTAAAAGTCCCAAATCCTTAGCTAGATAAGTGCCAAATCCCTGCGAATTAATAAAAACATTATCAAAAAGTCCATACTCTGAACCAGGAAAAATTATTGCCCCCTCAGATTCTTTAAATATTTGCGGGGTGTTTTCCTTGATAATAGTTTTACCCACCGCTTCAGATTCTGATTCAAAAATTAATTCGTCAAATTGTGAACCCAAAAGTGCGGTTATTTGCTTGAAATAATCCAAGGAAAGTTGTTGTCCTTTTTTATAAATCTCTAATTCCCCCGACTCCTCCTTTAGATAAAGAATCTTATTAATTGCATCTATCTGTTCTTTGGCTTTTTCATTTTCCTTATATTCCTGAGTACCAAAAACATAAGCCTCTCCAATTTTTTCAATTGTCATAGACTCTTCCCATTTTTTTTCTCTAATTGCCCAAACTGTCTTGGCAATTCCTGGAGAAATATCTGAAGGAAAAGACAACGTAATTAAACTTGCTACTTGAGATTTTTTGATTATGCGAACCAAAGATTCCCCAATTGAATTATTGACTAAGTGTCCGATGTGGAAAGGCTTGAATAAATTAGGCGAAGAATGTTCAAAGATATAATGCTTATTTTTTAATTCGTCTATCTCACCCCACTTCTCATCTAGCGCTAAGACATTTTTTATTTCTTGATTGAAATACTTTTTTGTTAAATAAAAATTAATATAACCAGGAGTAACCACTTCTATTTTATCTACATGCTCAATATTTTTAGCCTCTAATATTTTTGCAATTTCAGTCGCTATCTGCATTGGGTTAGCCTTTAGCTTTCCAGCCAACATCATGGCCACATTTGAAGACCAATCTCCAAATTTTTCTTCTCGAGCATAAGTTATCTCAAGGCTCAAATCGCCCAACTCAAAACCAAAATAATTTTCATTTTCTGAAATCATTTCCCTCACCGCTTCTATGGTTTTATTTTTAAGAATTTCTTTCATATAGCTATATTTTAAATTATTCCTCTATTTTATATTTATGTTCTATGAATCTTTTGATTATCCTGCTAAATAATCCCATTTTTTTCTTTTTCATATAAAAGAAACCAGCCAAACTAACCACGCCTGCCCCAATCGTATCCATCATCAAATCCGTCATGGTATCAACAATTCCACTTTTTTGCATAGTAAAACCAAATAAATAATCCATAAAAAACTCAAAGATTTCCCAAATTACCCCGATAAAAACTGAAAAAGAAAGTGCAAAAAGTGAGGCTAAAATTGGCTTAGTGGACATTTTACTAGTAAGCAACAAGGAGTAAGCTAAAATAAAACCCAAAAATCCTAAAATCAAACTGTTGCCAAAGTGCAAAAAGATATCCCACCAAGCAATTTTTACGTAAAAATGATTATACTCACCCAAAACAAAATGCAGATACAGTAGAAGAGTTACAATGAAATCAATCTCAATTGGAAGTCGAATGCGGTAATTTTTGCTCACAATCGTGGGCAAAAAAGAAAAAAACAACACCACCAAAGAAGCTGAAGTCAAAAAAAGCTCCTGCCGAAAAGCACTGATCAAAACCAACGCCCCCATCATCACCTTTAGGGCAATTGATATCCTATATTGTACTGATTCAAATTTATCCATAGTTCTTTATATTAGCTTAGCTTTATCTAAATTCTACACTAAACAGGCGAAAAATCAACCAAAAAAAATATAGGAGTAGCTATTGATAATAACTACTCCTATAAATAAAAATTGGCGACCAGACGCTTATGTCCAAAAATCGCGCCGGACGGTCCAGGCACCCAAAAAGAAATACACAATCCCATAAAGAATCAGGGATTTATTGAAAAGAACCAGGGTGAAAAAAGCACCCAGAGATAGAATTGCACAGGACATGTGTATTTCCGTCGTCTTGTCCAAAATGACCTTAATCAAAAGGATTGGCCACCAAAAAACAACCTTTAGGAAAATTTCAAAAAAAGCACTGGATTGTCCTGAGTTTTCAGCTGTGAAAGTATCTCTATTCATCGTTATTTACCCCCTTTTGGCTAAATTGTACTCATCCACCTCGCCTATATTATTTTTTAAAATGATATCATATAAAAATAAAAAAGCAAATTTTAAATTTGATATTGAGAATTTGATATTTGATATTTTTTAGACTAGTCTTTACGTAATGCTTCTGAAGGGGTTAATTGAGAGGCTTTGCGGGCAGGATAAAACCCAAAAATAATACCCACTATTGTAGAAAATCCAACCGCTATCACAATAGAAAAACTAGTAACATCAAAAGATACGCTATAGTCATATTTATTGGTAATTACATAAGTGGTCAATTCCGATAGAGCTATGCCGATAATTATCCCAATCAATCCTCCTAGTAAAGTTAGGAAAATCGCTTCAAAAATAAATTGCCACAAAATATCAATGTTTCTGGCGCCTACCGATTTTCTGAGTCCAATTTCTTGGGTCCGCTCAGTCACCGCCACATACATTACATTCATAATCCCTACACCACCCACCACTAGAGAAATAGAAGCTAGACTAATCAAAAGAATATTGATTGCCCCGAAAACTTTATCCAAAATTTCTTTCGCCTCAGCAATTGACATTACCGCAAAGTCATCATCAATCCCGTCAGCTTTATCTTTTTCATTTACATATTCAATGTCGTGCTTATCTCGCATAATCATCCGCATCTCTTCCATGGTGCGCTCTACCAAATCCATATTCTTTACCTTAAAAATTGCAAACTGAATATGCTCAATTCCCATTATCTTCTTCTGCAAAGTCTGTACTGGGATAAACACCACTTCATCAAAATCAAATCCACCAGTGGCACCACGCTCCTCCAACACTCCCAGTATCTTATATTTTTTTCCTCCTATTTTCAAACTCTCGCCTACCGCTTCGTCATTAGGGAAAAATTTTTCTTTTGCTTTACTACCCAAAACAGCTACTTGCTTTAAATCCCTATCGTCCTCTTTGGTAAAAAAACTTCCCGCCACCAATTTTGCCCCACCATCCGCTTCCATCATCCCGTCCGTAACACCAAAAATAAAAGATTGTTCATTTTCATCTTCTCGACTAGTAATTTGCTGACTCAATATCCCACCATACCAAGCCCCCAGATTAGCTAGCTTTGCGATATCTTCAACTTCATCCAATTTTAAAGTAGTAATTTGCATTCCACCCGCCATAGAACCTGCATTTTCAGAAGAAATATGGGAAGTCTTGGGAACTTTAACTTCAATTTGAACAATATCTGTCCCAAAACTTTCTACTTGTCCCACGACAAAATTTCTCAGACCATTGCCCAAGGATAAAATCAAAATCACTGAAGCAACTCCAATCACAATACCCAAAAGAGATAAAGTTGTCCTAACTTTATTATTATATAGATTTCGCAAAGCGAGCCTAATTGAAATTATAAATTTAACCATACAATATATTACATCATGGAATAATTCAATAACCAAATTGCAATCTCCAAATAAATTACAACTGACCAATAAACAATAAGCAAACTACCTATCCCCGGCCTTCCGATTTAATTATAATTGAAGATAATATTTTCTTTATTTCAATCGACTCCATTAATAAATCATTTATCTTTAATTCTATCTCCTTATTAGCTTCTATAATTAAATTCAACCAAAATTCCGTCTCCTTAGATTCCTTGCGAGCTATTTTCATCCTCATTAAAAAATCTTTTTTACTCAAAGAGTCATTAGCTTCCCGATAATTTGCGCCAACAGATCCAGCAGAACGAATAATTTGATCAATTAGCTTAAAATTAACAGTATTATTAGGGAGAATTTTACACATTCTCACAATTCTTTTTGCAAATTCAAGTGTTCTGTCTTCTAAATCAAATATATGATGTTTTGTTTGTCTATTTTTATTTATCATATTGATTATTAAAATTTGGTTATTATTTGTTACTTGTAATTTGATTATTGGTTATTTAATAAAGACTACTCATACCTGAGTGCTTCCATCGGACTAATCTTCGCCGCTTTAAGGGCTGGATATAATCCAAAAATTATCCCAATCAGCACAGAAACTGCCACTCCCACCATTATTGATTCTATTGAAATTAAAAACTGCCAATCATATCCCAAGCTATTAATAATCACTGAAGCTAGTAAGGAAACTCCTATGCCAAAAATTACACCAATCGCCCCACCAAAAAAGGAAATGGTAGCCGATTCAACTAAAAACTGAATTAAGACATCTACATTTTTTGCCCCTACTGCCTTTCGAAGTCCCACCTCTTTAATTCTTTGACTCACAGCAATTAACATCACATTCATCACGCCCACCCCACCCACTATCAAGGAGATTGTCCCTACCGCTAAAAGAAAATATCGCATGGCAGTTGTAATTGTTTCCACTATCTTAAGAGCAGAGGCCAAATCACGCACCGAAAAATCATCATCGCTAGGATCATCAATATCATGCCTATCGCGAAGAGTTGTCCCAATATCATTTTTAGCTATCGCGATATTTTCAATGGTATCAATTTTTAAACGTAAATAACCCAAATGATTTATACCCAAAAGCAATTTCTGCGCAGTGAGCAAAGGCACAAAAATAGTGTCATCCTGACTAGAAACTCCAAAAGCAGCGGAGGCTCTTTCCTTTAAAATTCCCACTACGGTAAATTTATAATCATTAATTTTTATTTTTTTCCCTATCGGATTAGCATTTCCAAATAAGTCTTTCGCGGCTGTTTTACCCAAAACTGCTACTCGCGACAAATTATTTTCCTCCTCTTCAGTAATAAACCGCCCTTCGATAACGCTTGTACTTTCTACTTCCAAATAATCAGCTGTTGTCCCCGTAAAAGACATGCCCAATTCCTCGCCATCATTTTCCACTGTGCCTGTACCATTAACATAAGCTGCTCCCGCGACAACGCCGGTAACATTCTCATCCTTCTTTAATTCCAAGAAATCAGCATATTTTAATGTTGTTATTACCACCCCCATGGCCGCAGCTGGCGGACCATTTTCATCTGAAGCTCCTGGCAAAACTCCAATTAAATTTGAACCTACTCCCCGAATCTGATCTAAAATTAATTCTTGAGCACTTTGCCCTACAGCAAAAATAATAATTACAGAAGCCACTCCAATAATAATTCCTAAAATAGTTAAAAAAGAACGGAACTTAGCCGCCATTAAATTTTTAAAAGAAATTTTTATAGGAATTAGGATGTTCATTAAATTAATTTCCAATAACCAAATTACAATTTCCAAATAAATTACAAAAATTCAAATAAAAATAACCAAACATACTCCTTTTTATTTATTGGCTATTGAATATTGAGTATTGATTATTTAAGTAACTCTCCTTCCACCGCTCGCCTTCTGTCTTTTACCAATTCATCGGAAACAATTTTTCCATCCTTAACATTGATAATACGCTTGGCATGTTGCGCAGTAAAAGTTTCGTGAGTAACGAGAATAATTGTATGCCCCTCATCGTTTAATTTTTGTAAAATTTGCATTATCTGAATACCACTTTTTGAATCCAAATTACCCGTTGGCTCATCGGCAAAAATTATTTCTGGATTAGTAACCAATGCCCTGGCTATCGCAACCCGCTGTTTTTCTCCGCCAGAAAGTTGATTAGATAAGTATTCAGTTCGATGCTCCATCCCCACTGAACGCAAGGCTTGGGTAATTTTTGCACGATTTTCCTTATTACTTTTATCCTGGTTATACAACAAAGGTAATTCCACATTTTCATATACACTTGTGCGAGGTAAAAGATTGAAAGTTTGAAATACAAAACCAATCTTACTGTTTCTGATTTCCGCCATTTCATTATCAGACAAATTTTTTATATTTTCGCCCTCCAGTAAATATTCGCCAGCGGTTGGTCGGTCCAAGAGTCCAATCATTTGCATTAGGGTTGATTTACCACTTCCACTTGGTCCCATAATTGCCACGAACTCACCTTTTTCAATAGTAAAAGAGTTCTCGCGTACCGCCAGAGTTTCCACCTCACCATTGGTGTAGGTCTTGGTTAAATTTTTTACTTCAATAATAGGTATTGCCATATTTCTTTAGGGATTTAGGAAGTTAGGAATGTATGAATTTGGGATTTTGGGAAGCTGGGAATGCAAGAATGAATTTAAGATTTTAGAAAGATAGGAATATATGAAATTCATTCCAAGCTGCATCCGCTAAGGTCAAAATAACAAACCAAGCGGTGTGTCATCTCGACTGAATAAATTTCCGTACTCGGAAACTTATGAATGGAGAGATCTCTTTTTTTAATTATATTATACAATGTGTGAGATTCCTCCACTTCTAAATTTATGAGTACATAAATTTATCCGGTCGGAATGACAAATCGAGCGAGGTGTCATCTCGAGCGCAACGATAGTGAAGTCGAGAGATCTCAATTTCCAATATTCTTAAAATCTACTTTATAAAATTTAAAAACCTTATTCACCCTATTAAATTGCTCCACACCGCCTTAGCGTATTTAACAGGGTATAACCCTACAAACTCAGCAATTCTATTTCACCTCCTTAGTAAAAGTCACTACCTCATCACCCTCATTAATTCCAGAAATAATTTCTGTCATTCCGTTATCCCCCCGAAGTCCCACCTTTATATCCACTCTCTTTAAAACTTTTTTGTCATCCTTGGTTTCTAAAATTTCCACATATTTATTACCTTCGTCATTTCTAATTGCTTGATTAGGAATAGCTAAAACTGATTTTTTTTCAGCTGTCAAAATATCAATATCCGTACTCATTCCAGATTTAATTCGACTATCTTCTTTTTCTATCTTAAAAGTCACCTTATAATAAACCACGTCTTGAATAACTGTCGCTGCTGGCTCTATCTCCGAAACGACAAAGTAAAAGATATCGTCTGAAGCGAAAGCATCAAAGGTAGCCTCTCCTCTTTGGCCTATCTTAACCTTATCAATATCAGACTCGGGGATATCCGCCTTTATCTCAAAACCTTTTTCACCAGAAATGGTGACAATTGGTGCCGCACTTGAAGCCATTTCACCTACTTCTAAATATTTTTTAGTAATAATTCCATCAATTGGAGCATAAACAATATTTTTCTTTAGTTGTTTTTGCAATGTCCAGGTAGTTGCTCGAGCGCTATCCACGGCAAGTTTAGCTGCTTCTTTTTCCTCTGGCTTATACATATCCCACTTTCTTCGTTTTAAATCTAGTTGTTCTTGCTGAATTTGCAAAGCAATCATCGCCTCACCCAATTGAGAGCGCAAAACCGAATCGTTAATCTTGGCAATTTTTTGACCTTTAATTACTCTATTGCCAATCTCTACCAATAATTCATCTACCGTACCGCCCATTTCTGGAGATAGATCAACTCGACTAATATCCGCCACCTCTCCAGTCACGGAAACTGTCTGCATAACATCCGCTTTACTAGCTTTTTCTACTTCATATTGAGATGCGTCTTCCTTGGGTTTGAAATAATAAAAACCGCCACCGCCCAAAATAGCCAAGACGATTATCCAGATAATTATTTTTTTTCTTCTTTTCATATTTTTATTTTGATTTATGATGTAAGATTTATGATTTACGAACAAAATACACTACTAAAAACTAATTTTAACAGTAATTAATCTAAGCGATGTGTTTTTCAAATTTAGTCATTTTTAAATTTATTTGAAATTTAAAATTGGAATTTTGACATTTTTTAAAGCAAACTTCCTTGCTCACATCTCTCATCCAAAGCCTTATTTACCATTTCGTCAGCTACTGTGTTTTTTTCTCTAAAAACATGAGTAAAAGTGACTTTCTTAAAATCCAGCATTAAATTCCAAATTTCAATAAAATATTTTTGAATTCTCTCTTCTTTTAATTTATATTCATGATTAAGCTGCTTAACCATTAACTCACTATCCGCGTAACATTCAATTTCAAACTGTTTGGTTTTTCCCTTTCCCAAAAGTGCTTTTATTTTTTTCAAACCAAAAATCAATGCTTCGTATTCTGCATCATTGTTAGTTTTTATTCCGATACACTCTCCATATCTCTTGTTTAAAGTTTCAATCCAAACTCCAATAGCTGCTGGCCCAGGATTTCCTCGCGAACCACCATCGGTATAGATTATAATTTTTTCATCCATACAATAATAATAGCATAAAATAATAAAAAATAAAACATATTAGCATATTAACATTTTAACAAAAAAGCCCCTATCTTGTTATAAAAGATGAGGAAACATCTTACTATTATTTCTTAAAATCCTCCACTCACGAGCGGACGGCCGTCCGCTCGTGAGTAAGTTTTTAAATTAGTTCGCTAATCCAAATGTTCGAACTTATTTTTTACCAATCCACTGGAATACCTATAAAAACACAAAGACATCATCAAATTACCGCCTACTCTTATAATAATCAATCCAATTAACCGCTACACAATCCAATTCTCAAATAGACCTCTGTGCTACCGCTAAAGTTTGGGTGACACACGGTCGATTCCGCTTTTAGCTCCACTCGAGATGACAATCGCGAGCAATAGTTACCTGGAAATAGTATAACAATAAAACATTAAAGCATTGAAACAATGTAACAATCAAGCCATTTATGCTAAATCAAAAAAAACCACCCATATTTCAGGGTGATTTTTTTTGTTTAAGTAGGAATAAGGCGCTGCCCTATTCTTTGAAAGTTATTTTACTTGTAATCCTGGTCCCATTGTTGAGCAGATAACTGCCTTTACAACCAATTTACCTTTTACCGCTTCTTGCTTTGATTTTTCTAAAGCCTCGATAAAAGCTTCGAAATTTTCTCTTAATTTATCTAATTCAAAAGAAGTTTTTCCAATAATTTGATGTACGTTACCAGTATTATCATTTTTAAAGCTCACCTTTCCCTTTTTTAACATCTCCACTGCTTCTTTGATTTTATCTGTCACAGTGTCAGTTTTTGGATTAGGCATAATTCCCTTTGGTCCAAGAATTTTAGCTACTGCCGCAAGTTTTGGCATCATCTCTGGGGTGGCAACTAAGATATCAAAATCGATTTGACCCTTCTTTATGTCAGCAATTAATTCTTCACCAGCAACAATATCCGCTCCAGCTTCTTTTGCTTCCTTGGCTTTAGTTGTAGTAATTACTGCAATTTTCTTAGTCTTACCTGTTCCATGTGGAAAAACTACTGAACCTCGAAGTTGTTGATCACCTTTTTTAGGATCAATACCAGTCTTTACATGTACCTCTATAGATTCATCAAATTTAGCAGTCTTGTTCTCTTTAATAAGAGTCAAAGCCTCATCCAATGGATAAACCTTCTTTTCTATTTTTTCTGCTACTCCCTTGTAAATTTTCCCTCTTCTCATATTTTTTCGTGGTAATAATGAAGTTGTATTTATTTACAATCTCCTCCCACAAATTACTTATTATTATTTAAATAAATTTAACATTCTTAACTTCCCAAAATCTTATCTATTCAACCTTGATTCCCATTGAACGAGCAGTTCCTTCAATAATTTTCATCGCTGCCTCCACATCATCAGCATTTAAATCTTCCATTTTCTTTTCGGCAATTTCTCTAACCTGGTCTTTAGTAACTTTTCCTGCCTTATCTTTTAATGGATTGCTCGCACCCTTTTCTACTCCAGCTGCTTTTTTTAATAAATCTGAAGCTGGGGAAGTTTTCATAATAAAAGAAAAACTTCGGTCCTCATTAACAGTAATTTCTACTGGAACGATATCTCCCATTCTTTCCTGACTTTTATTATTAAATTGTGCACAAAAATCTTGAATATTTACACCATGTTGACCCAAAGCTGGTCCCACTGGTGGAGCTGGATTTGCTTTTCCTGCTGGTATTTGAAGTTTAATAACTGTTTTTACTTTTGCCATATATTTTAGTAACTAGTAACTGGTAATCAGCAACTAGTAATTTTAACTGTAAATTATTACTTTTATTTATTCGTAAATTTGTATAGATTAGTAATTCGTAAGTGCTAGATTTTCTTAATTTGTAAAAAGTCCAATTCAACTGGAGTCTCTCGACCGAAAATTGAAACTGAAACTTTAACCTTACCTCTCTCCTCATCAATTTCCTTAATTTTTCCTTCATGCTCCTTAAATGGCCCGTCAGTAATTTTTACTGATTCGCCCTCCTTGATATCCAATTTGTATTTTGGTTCAGAGACACCAATTCTCTTTTTAAGAGCTTTGACTTCCTCTGGATCAATAGGAGTTGGAGTAGTACCTAAACCGATAAATCCTGTAACATTGGGTGTGTTTCTAACCACATACCAAGAAGCGTCTGTTACAATCATATCGACAAGCACGTAACCAGGATAAATTCTTTCCTCAATTGTTACTCGCTTTCCACCTTTAATCTTAATCTTTTTTTCCTTAGGAACAATCACATCGAAAATTAAATCCTGCATATCCATAGACTCAATTCTTTGCTTTAAGTTGTAAGCGACATTATCCTCATATCCTGAATAAGTATGTAATACATACCATGAACGTCCGTGATGTTGACTTTGTTTTGCCATATTATTTAGTAACTAGAAACTGGTAATCAGTAACTAGTAAAATTATTAATATATTAAAAAATACAATACTGTGAACTGTTGACTGTGAACCGTGAACTAATCACGAGTTATTTAATTATAAATTTCTTTAAAATTCCACTAAATAGATAATCCAATCCTCCCAAAAATAAAGCGACTACCAAACTAACCCCGATAATTATCAGAGTGTAATTAAGTGTTTGCTTTTTGGTTGGCCAATTAACTTTTAGTAATTCTGCCTTAGCGTCTACTATAAAATTAAAAATATTTTTCATTTATTTTTTTTCAATTTTTATGGCTATTTTAAACACTTTCTAAGCCTTTTTTAAAAAGCCTTTGGAGGCTTTTACGCTTATAAATATATAGTATATTTGAGATTTTGTCAAATACCCAGCAGTCACCAGTAATCCGTCATCAGTAACCAGTAATTAAAACTTCCAAATGACTTAAAAACACTAGCCGATAACTTAGTTACTACCCATTAAAATCACCAAAAAAATTGAAATTTCACTTATCACTTATCGATTTTAGAACCTTTGGTATTTTTTTAAAATCTTTAATCAGAGTCTCCCGTAAACCACCATTATAAAGTGCGGCCGCTGGATGATATAGGGTAAAAAAAGTTTGCTCACCCAATCCTGGGAAATCCCTCTTTAGGGCTCTACCGTGCATTTCGGATATTTTTAATTCTGGCAAAAACAAATTCATCGAATGTCTACCCAGTGTCACGATGATCTTGGGCGAGATAACGGCAATTTGTTTTTCAAGCCATTTGAAACAAATGTCTTTTTCCTCCGAGGAAGGGTCGCGATTGGCTGGCGGACGACATTTTACAGTATTAGCGATATAAACATCCTCTCTTTTTAGCTTTATAGTTTTTAGCATTTCATCGAGAAATTTTCCTGCCGCTCCCACAAAGGGCACACCCAATTCATCCTCTTTTTTTCCAGGCGCTTCACCAATAAACATAATTTGAGCGTTAGCACTGCCCGCTCCCGGCACTACCTGCTTGCAGCCACTGCGCAGCGCACACTTTTTGCAAGCCAACATTTGCTTATTTAATTTTTCTAATTCTTTTTTCTTATTCATAAAAGTTTATCATACCATCTTCGTGTCGTCTCGACTAAATAAATTTCTGTAATCAGAAATTTATGCATGGACCGCGTGTCGCCCTAGCTTTAGCGGTGGCGCAGAGATCTCAATATAAATTCTCTGACAAATCCTTCCATTTTGGATTAATTTTCTCTACCCTAGATTCCTCCACTCCGCATTCGCTACGGTCGGAATGACACTTAGCGATAAATAATGCATTATTTAAGATCGTGTACCCTAATCAATTCAAATTTATCATTCTTGGTATCCCAAGTGGCAAAAGTTGGTAGATAATATTCCCCCGCCACATTACCCGGATTTAATAAAACACACTTTCCATGACTATCAGTTGCAGCCAAATGCGAAATCCAAGGCTTATGTGTATGACCATAAAAAACAAAATTATATCTACCGGTCCGAGCCAAACCCTCTGCCTCACGCGGGAAATGAATAAAAGCAATTTTCTTATTTTCTATCTCTGTCTCTCCAAATTTTTTAAATAAATTTACGTTTTTATATACATCCACAAATTGAAATTCTCGCAACTGCTCATTGTCCATATTGCCAAAAGTATAAAAAATTTCTCCCTCGCCTGGCGGATTAAAATTATCTGCCAAAAAATCCAAAGTTTCCTCCGAAGCCAAATCGCCACAGCAAATAATTTTTTTTATTTTCTTTTTCCGACAATAATCTAAGACTTTTTTTAAATTTGTCTCATTATTGTGCACATCGGAAATTATAGCAATTAACATAAAGATTATTTTTTAATTCTAAAGCCTATCTTATTTTTTCTTTCTGGTTCTTCCTTAACTTGAGCAATTAAAATTCTTTTTATAGCATCAAAAACAGAATTAAATTTATCATCATACTTCTTTTCCATCGCTTCTATTTTTAAACGCAACTCTTTATTACCAATAATCATTTCCCTTATCTTAGTAAATGTTCGCATTATTTGGATATTTACCTGAATTGCACGTTTGCTTTTTAAAACGCTAGACAGCATCGCCACTCCTTGCTCAGTAAAAACCAGTGGAATTTTTCTTAGTCCCATCTTCTCCTTATTGGATATCACAATTTGTGACTTCCAAATATCAAACTCCGTCGCTGTGAGTTGAAACATAAAATCATCTGGAAAGCGATCCTTATTTCTTCTAACAGCCTGATTTAATATCCTCGTCTCCACTCCATAGAGAACAGCCAAATCTCTATCAAACATGATCTTCTTGCCCCTTATTAAGAATATTTTATTTTCAATAATTTCACTCGGTATCACAATTTTATTTTTAATTTTATTATTTAAAAATTTATTTAACATTTCTAATTTGAAATTTAAAATTATTTCCCCCTCATTTCCTTTAAAATTCTTATATCCTCCATTACTTCGTCATGCTCAGTTTCTAAAATCATATCAATTTTGTTTTCCTTAGCAAAGGCTACTATTTTCTTAAAAGCCTTTTGCCCAATTAATCCTTTACCGATATGCGCGTGTCTGTCCTTATTGGAGCCACATTCTGTTAGACTATCATTAGCATGAATTAATTTAATATTATCAATACCGATCTCCCCATCTATTCTAGCTATCGTCTTTTCAAAATCAGTCCAATCATAACCCGAAGCAAAACTATGTTGAGTGTCTAAACAAATTCCATCAATAGCCGTACTATTTACCGACTGAATAATGTAGCTTAATTCCTCCAAATCATCTCCAATAATCGCCCCTGCTCCCGCACTATTTTCCAAAAGCAACTTAGCACTACCGTTATAATTTTCCAAAGTTTTCTTTAACATTAAAATAGTCTGGGCGATTCCCTTTATCTCTCCCAAATCCCGAGATGAGCCTAAGTGTGTCATAACATATTTAGCTCCCAGTTTTTTCGCCCGCTCCAACTCTTCGCGAATTGCCGCCACTGAACCCTCTCGAATTCTGACATTATTTGAAGCAAAATTTATATAATAAGGAGCATGAATATAGGTTTCCTTAATTTTAAATTTTAAATTTGAAATTTGAAATTCCTGAATTGACTTTGGCGTCAATTCGGGTGATTTACCGCCTTGAGGAGAACGCGAAAAAATCTGCATCACCTCACAGCCAAAATCATGCGCTCGTTCTGGTGCATTAAAAACTCCCCCAGCAATTGATACATGACAACCTATTTTCATATTTTTTACCTTAGCCCCTGTCAGAAATTTTATTTCTAGCGGGGTAAATATTTTAACATATTATCATATTAACATAGAATAAAGAAAGATTTAAGATTTAAGAGATTAGCTTTAGAAAAGATTAAATAATCCATAAAAGTTTGACTATTGGCTAAAAATATAGTAAAATCACCTGGGTTTACTTCAGATTAATAATTCTACCAAGGAGGGCACCATGATGCCTGAAACCACAAAAAACGACCCTACCACCCCTTTCGCAATTGGTGGCAGAGCTTTGGCCCAAGCTCAACTCATAGCCGATAAGACAATAGCTAAACTAAGACGCATCTATAGCATCGAGGATTTAAAAAAAATCCTCGCAGAAGCTCTGCGTGAGACAGAAGCAGTCACTCATCAATGAGAGAGCTTCTTATGAAAAAACCTTTTCAAACGGAAACGCGACCATGTCGCCTTTCCGTTTTCTTTTTTATATAGAAAATTAAATCATTGTAAATTCATTGTAAATTGGAAATTGTGTATTGAAAATTTCTAAACTATCCTCCACCCTTCTTTATCTTCTACAATTTTTCCTTTTATTTCAAAACCACTCGCTAATTTATGTCCGCCGCCCCCAAACTGATGCGCCACTTCTGAGACATCTACGCCTTTGTATTTTTCACTCCTTAAACTTCCCTTAATGATTCCCCCTTCTCTCTCGGATAAAACGAGAGAAAAATTTGTCTCCGGAACGGTATTTAAAATTGAAGCAATCTCGGCTGTGTCATCGTAACTAGCCTGACACTCCAATAAATCTTTTTGAGTTATTACCGTAGAAATCATTTTATTGGCTGGATTTATCTTGGCTTTTTCCAGCGCTCGTCCCCAAAGTTTCAAAGTTGAAAAACGATTATTGGAAAATATCATTTTAGAAATTTTAGCCACCGAAGCTCCTCGATTTAAAAGTTTCGCCACGATATGCATAACCTTAGGTGTAGTGTTGGAATGTTGTAAATTTCCTGTATCTCCCAAAATCCCCATCAATAACAACGTGGCCATTTGACTAGTAATCTTTATTTCTCTAAATTCAAAAAAATCAAAAACTATTTCTGAGACTGAAGAATAAGTTGACTCCATGATATTTAAATCCCCATCCTCTTTTACATCTGGATGATGATCAATCAAGACAACTACCTGGCTTTCTTTGAACTCTTTTCTTATTTTTTCAAAGCCACGCTCCACACTATCCATCGCTATGACGGAATCATAAGTATGCAGATCCAGTTGGGCTGGATTTTTTAATTCATAATTAGCAAAAATTTTTAGATACTCAGGCATCTCGTCCAAACAAGCTACATCCACTTCTTTGCCCAATGTTTTTAGATAATAATAAAAAGACAAGGTCGAACCAACTGTATCACTGTCTGGACGACTATGCGCAAAAAGCAAAATCCGGTTGGATTTTTTTATAATATATTTAAGGGTGTTAAATTCTTTTTCAAATTTCATATTTAAAATATTCTTAACTGCCGATATGAAATTTTCTCATACTAACTATCTTTTCAAAAAGAAGCTCTCTGAAATCTAATCCTTTTGAGCCTCTATTTCTCTTAATATTTTTTCTATTTCATCCGCCTCAGCCTCGGTTTTATCTAATTTAAAAACCAGTCTAGGCAAAACCTTCATATGCAGTTTTTTGTTAAGGACTCTTTGAATATAACTCTTTTCATTCTTAAGTGCCGTCATCACATAATTGCCCTCTACCTCCGGAAAAACACTCACGAATATGTTAGTGTATCTCAGATCATCTGTAGTGTCAACTTTAAGCACCGTCAAAAAAACCCCTGATTTTAAATCCAATTCACGGTTAATAATATCCCCGATTTGCTCTCTAATTAGAGAATTAACTTTTTGAATTCTGAAAGACATTCCAATTTAATTTTAAATTTAAAATTTTGAATTTTGATTCAAATCCCAATATTTTAATTTTTAAAAATTTATTAACTCAAAATTCATTCGAAATTCGAAATTTGAAATTCGAAATTATTTTCACAATTTATAATTTTCTTCTCACCTCTTCTTCTTTATATGAATACAAGACGTCGTCTATCATCAATCTAGTTCCGCCCGCAAAAGTAACTCCGCATTCATTACCTGACTTAACCTCATCAGTCGCCTTTTTATTTTGCTCTAAGTTTTCCAAGATTCCACTGCCAATTATTTCCTTTGCTCTGACGACTTCTAGCATTGATTTTTTGACAATCTTTCCTTCGATTACTTTTCCACCGACAATCATATCAGTTTTTCCATTTTTAAAGATAGCCAAAATTTTCATTCGACCAAAATCAGTTCTGACAATTTCTGGTGGCAACAAATCTGCCATATCTTCTTTTACCACCTCAACCAATTCATAAATTACATTAAAAGGTTTTATAGTCACTTTGGCTTTTTCTGCCATTCTCTTGGCTACAGTAGTAGCATTTATATTAAAGCCAAAAATAATAGCACCGGTACTTTCTGCCAACTTCACATCTGATTCAGTGATATTTCCTACTCCAGTATTTACATATTCCAAAATCACTTCCTCAGATTTGATGCCAGAAAGAAGTTGATCAATTGCTTCCAATGAGCCCGGTACATCTGCCTTGATAATCACATTGAGTCTTTTTAATTGATCATTATCCAAATTATGATATAAATCTTTTTTGCTCTTAATCACATTTCTACCCACGCTCGTACCAAAGCCTCCCTTGGATCGCATTTTCAAAACAGTTTCTTTTTCTGCTACTTGAATAATGTCATTAACTTCTGGCGTACCATTGATACCCATAATTACCACTGGCTCAGATGGTCCAGCTGCGTCAATTTGTTTGCCAGAAAAATCCTCCATTCTTTTGATACGACCGAAAGTTTTTCCAATTACGATATCTTGACCCACTTTCAAAACTCCCGTTTTAATCAAAACAGTAGAAATTGGACCAGATTTTGGATCAAGATGTGATTCCAAAACTACGCCTAGCCCATTATTTTTTCGACTAGCCTTAAGCTCCATCACCTCTGAAACCAACAAGATACTGTCCAATAATTCTTTGATGCCGATATTATTTTTAGCACTTATTTCGTTAGCAATCACTTGTCCGCCCCATTCTTCAATAACGATTTCCAACTCGGCTAACTCCTGCTTAACTCTTTGTGGATTGGCTTCAGGCTTATCAATTTTATTAATCGCGACAATGGTCGGGATTTTTTTGTCCTTTAAATAATTTATCACTTCTCGAGTCTGAGGTCTAACACCATCATCGGCTGCTACCACCAAGATTGCCACATCGGCAATACTTACTCCTCGCTCTCGCATCGCGCTAAAAGCTTCATGTCCAGGGGTGTCCACAAAAGTAATTGTTTGTCCTTTTTTCTTTACTTGGTAAGCACTAATATGTTGAGTAATTCCTCCAGCTTCACCAGCCGCTACATTACCTTTGCGAATCGTATCTAACAGTGTCGTCTTACCATGATCCACATGTCCCAAGATAGTAACAATTGGGGCGCGAGGTGATAAAACTTCATCAGACTCCTGCTCTTTTTTACAAATATCAATTAATTTTTCCAAAGTTATCGCTTCACCCTCAGTAATATCGAGGTCCTCTTCTGTTTTGCATCCCAAATCCTGAGCAATAATGCTGGCGGTATCAAAATCAATTTCTTCATTAATTGTGGCCATGATGCCATTTTTCATTAACTCTGTAATTACCACAGAAACAGACAATTCCAAAATCTCCGCAAACTTTTTTACAGTTACCGGATTGGGAATTTTTACGCTTTTTAGTTCAACTGTTTTTTCCTCTGTCATAATAAAAAAGATATATTTCCAGTCGTTCGCGAACGACTGAATGAATCCGGTCACTCTCAAGTAACAGGATGAATCCCATCCACTTGAAAACGACTGGACTAACCAAAATAACCCTTTAGAAGGTTTGGTTTTTATGTAAGTTAATTAAAATTGTCTTATATATAGGCTAACATTTATTTAAGGAGATGTAAAGCAAGCCCCACAGGGCGGTGATCATTTAAAATTTATAAAACTAAACAGCACGCAATTTTTAATTCACAATTTTCAATGATTTAATGACTAAAAAGAGCTTAATCAAGTAATGATGATTTATCTATTGCTTTTTAAAAAATAACTGCTAGTATATAAACATCAAACCAGTAGTTATCAGAAGTTCTTAACTAAAAAGGAGGCGATTATGGGAATCTTCAGTTTCATAGCAAATGCAATAGGAACAGCCGCTGAAATGAGCAATGACCAAAGGGCTAGTGAATTTGGATTCAGTGATGGCTATAATGGACGCGCACCCAACACCTTTCCTCTCTATATCCAAAGGCTAAAGGACATATACATGAATTCGTATAAACTTGGCCAGCAAAGATCCCTCCAAGACAAAAGCCGGACTAGCGTGTACATTCCTCCTCAGCAAATGTAATACACACTCGCCTCCAAGCAAAACACGCACACCCGCACAATTCCCAACCTAAGAATTGTGCGTTTTTTTATTTAAAAAAATCTTTAAAAAGCCAATTTAAGTAAAATAAATCAAATCTAAACTCCAAAAAAATAGTTGACAAAAACACGAAAATGTGCTAATATTATAAGTCATCAAATGTATTGCCATTTTTGTGTCTAGATCGGCATTTTATGCAAAAGACTCAATAAATAAGGCATTTTGATGACGTGCGGGGCGCAATTAAACTTGAGCCTCCAAAGGGCTCTTTGACAACTTAATAAGCAAAGGAGAAATACCATGGCTATTGGCGGATTTGTTTCAGAAATGCTGGCAGAGGGCGTAATATTTGGATGGATCAAAAGAATCTGGAATTCTATTTTTAGCGGAGTCGGGCAAGAGGTCGTTGGCAATTTTGTCAAAAACGGCCTGACCCCCAAAGGGTTGGACGATGAGAATATTTTTGCGTATATTTTTGCCACAAGCCAATATGAGCTCGTTAAGGGCAAAAAAGTATTGGTTGGCACAGACGCAAAATGGAAAATGGCAAAAAAAACCATTACCAAACTCATTGAGGAAGATTCCGTTAATGGTACTAAGTACATGAGAAATTTTCGCATGATTATAGCACTTGATGCTATTGGTCGTGGCGAAGTAACTGTAAAAGTGCCTGATCCAAAAAAACCCCAAGCAGCACCAAAGCTTGTAAACAAACCTGATCCAAAATATGTACGGCCAGGAGTATCCATTCTTCGAAATATGATTTTATCATGCTCGACAGAAAAAGAATTCCGAACGTATATAATGCTGGTTGGGGCAATGCAAAATGCTCCCTTTGGAACCCTGGATGAAATGCTACACTGGGCCAAGGCAGTCGGCCTTCCATTTCTTCATCAAGCCCTCATAAAAACAGGTGAAGTAACAAGAGATGTGGCGACCGTTGTTGAAAACCACTACCGGGAATTAAATATCGAAATGGACACGGCATTGAGCATGTCTTGGTTTCCAAATCCTATCGCTAAAATTATTGCACTCTTACGTGCGATGTAATTAAGGAGACACACCCATGTTATTAACACTCCAGTCACTCTACAACGCTCTGCGAAATACAGCCACGGTTGAAGCAAGGAAATTAAGTTGGGTTTTAATTCTCCTAATAATGAGTTTATATACAATGTCGGCTGTGCAAGCAATTTTCAGCAATTATCCATTTGCTATGTTTGTTTTCAGCTTAACTATTTTTGCTATAAATATCTCTCAAGTGCTTCGAATTAGACGTTTAATTCATATAACGGCTATCGGTGAAGCTTTGGAGTTAGCTCGCATTGTACCGACACAGGCAGGAGTTATTTCCAACAAGTTAATCGATGTCTATTTGAGAATAGCATGGCAACTAACAATTATTATTTCTGTTTTTTACATCGCAACACCATTCATTCCTTTGGGACGTGAATGGTGGGCACCGATAGTTTGGCCCACACTGTTTATTTTAACAGGGGTGGCATTAGGTTCATTTGGTCGTCGACTTTTCCAAGTTGCTCTTGCTCTTGAACTTTTAGCATTAATCTTTGCTTTTTCATCTGCGATGCTTCCTCAAATTAATGCTCAACTACGAGTTGGTGAATTTTTCAGCAGGTTTATCAAAGCTGATCTCGCCGATGACATCAACGCCATTGAGGGACTTAGAAATAGCCAACGCGATGCAGAAATTAAAAGAGATTTGTCAGAGGTTTCCGAATGGGTACAAAAAAATCCCAATGGAAAATATCCTGATGACTACTCTCAGTTTCTGAAAAGCGTCAAAGATGGGGAGCGGAAAACTCTTAACGAGATTCGTTATGAGATTCTCCATCCGGAGGTAAAGACCCAAGATTCATCCCCTACCGCAAAAAACGGTTGGGAAAAGGTTGAGGAGAAAGTGGTTGATTTTTCGAAATTAAAAATCGAAAGCTTTGACCAAAAACTCAGCTTTCCAGTTATCCCAATTTCATTAAACAAAAAATTGGAAGCTGGGAATTATCGGGTACGATTGTCTGGCAACTGGATATTTTTCATGTCCAGCGGAAATTGGAAACAGTTTCCATGGCAAGGAAAGACCTATGCCAACAATTTGCCGGAGTATCGCCCCGACAAAGGCAAGGAATTTTGTGCGATAATCCTACTTAATAACGGAGAGGATATTACCCCCGTTAATAAAGAAGGATTTATCCTAAGTTCACAGGGTTCCGTAAATTTGTCACTCAAAATCAATGTATTGATGAGAGTTGATGAATTTTATTCTGAAAGGATAATTGACAGAGCAAATAAGCTCACATTATCCAACTCGGAAAAAGAACCCGTAACCATCACCATAGAAAGAGAGGTGAAGAGTTAATTCAGCAGGGAGCTCACACAATTGTGGGCACCCTGCTTTTTTTTTATTTTTAAATTTTGAGCAGACAAATTTAGCGAGGTAATACCCAATTAAGTTAATCACATGCAATCTGTCATTCTCGTGCCAGAGTGCCATGCTAGTAAAGCTTTACAATTAAGAATACTGAGATCTTCTTGTTTACAAACGAGATTCCCATTTTCATGGGAATGACATAATGGTGTAGATTTAGTTAATTCAGCATAAGTAACAATGACAAAAAAACAAACACTGGAAAATGTTTGTAATTTTAAAAAAAAATCTATTTTAAGTCCAGCTAAAAAAAGCTCGCTAATTGCTTTACAATCACCAAGGCACCCATTGCCACAGCGATACCGACAATTGCCCATTTGGTCATCTTTTTTGCTGTTTCGATTTGACCCTCATTACCTGCAGCAGTAAGATACGCAATTCCTGCCGCTACTAGCATGATAATACCCACCACACCCACGATGCCCAACAAAAAATTAAGTACATTTAGAGAAATCTCAGCAATGCTTGGCGCGCTGCTAATCAATGTCTCCGAGGCGGTGCTCCTACCCAGGGCAGTATAAATTTCTTTAAGAAAAGATGGAGCGGCAATCCCAATAGCTAGTCCAATTACAGCAGCCACGATTGCCCCCTTGGCAGTAGTCATGCGACCATCATTACCGGCGGAGGTCATATATAGGAGTGCTCCAATCACGATAAAAACCATCGAGATAACCACGATAATTCCCTGCAAATGAATAAGTAGAGCGGTTAATATATCATCTACCGTGCTATAAGAAAGAGGATTTTCAAAACAAATCGAATCAGTGCTACCCGATGGACAAGCCGCTAAAGTAAAATTAAAAAAACCAAATAACATAAAAACTCCAATTACTCCACTGGTGATTATTTTTTTAAAATCTAAACTTTTCATTTTTTTATTTAAATATTTTATTAACTAAGCATTTCGTAGACAAATTTCATAATCACCAACCCCATCAACGCTACTGTCATACCCACAATTGACCATTTCATATTTCTCTTGCCCATCTCCATGGTCTTTTCATCACCAGCTGCTAGCAAGTACTGCATTCCAGAAATCACAAAAGCAATAATTCCGACTACACCAATTATTCTCAGCAACCACTTCATCACATTATTGATGACTTGAGCCAATGGATCACTTCCAGTTGGTGATGGCAGCCCAGTTCCCGATGGGATACAAACCCCACTAGAGCTATCCCAACTACCAGAAGAAGGACAAGTCACTGCCAAAGCTACCCCACCAAAAAAAATGGCACCCAAGACAAACAGCGAGAGAATTATTTTTTTATTTTTCATAAATTATTTTTAAAAACCTGCTGTAGCTCTAAGCATTTTGTCCACAGCTTGAATTATTACATAACCCATTAGTCCAACGATCACTCCTATAATTGACCAGGTCATCGCGTTTTTTCCTTTTTTCATCTGATCTTCATTACCGGCAGCGGTAAGATAAAATATCCCCGCAATCACAAAACCAATTACCCCCACTACTCCCAAAATTCCCAAAAGCCAATTCATTACATTTAAAAATATATTATCCAATTCTCCAGTGGGCAATCCACTTGAAGCAGGAAAAGTAAACTGGGCGCCAGCTTTAAATGGAAACACTACTAAAAAAATATTTAATAAAAATAAACTCTTTAACCAAATTTTTTGCATACTTTTTTAAAAAAATTAAAAGCCTGCTGTGGCGCTAAGCATCTTATCTGCCGCTTGAATTATTACATAACCCATAAGACCCACAACGATACCGATAATTGACCAGGTCATCGCGTTTTTTCCTTTTTTCATCTGATCCTCATTACCGGCAGCGGTAAGATAAAGTATTCCAGCAATTACAAAACCGATTACTCCAAAAATTCCCAAAAGAATCAAAAGCCAATTCATGATATTTTTAATAATACCCGTAATGCCACCCGTGGTTGGAGCCGGCAGACTGCCATAGTTACTAACTACCCATTGTGCATCCACAGCTGCTGGTAGCATTAAGCACATCAGTAGCCCAAAAACAAGAACTTTTTTCTTCATATTTTTTTGTTAAATTTATATTAAAAAAAAATTAAAAACCTGCTGTAGCTTTAAGCATGCTATCTGCAGCTTTAATTATTACATAACCCATAAGACCCACAACGATACCAATAATTGACCAAGTCATCGCATTTTTTCCTTTTTTCATTTGATCCTCATTGCCGGCGGCAGTAAGATAAAATATTCCAGAAATCACAAAACCAATTACGCCAAAAATTCCCAAAAGAACCAGGAGCCAATTCATAACGTTCTTGACAATAGCTACAATGCCTCCATCAGGCAAAGATGAACTTTGAGCAGTATAGTATCCGCCAGTATTATTATTTGGCGTATTTGCACCACTTGGAGTGCTGGTCTTCCATTGTCCAAAAGCTAAAACGGGCATAGTCAATATTGTTAAAAACATTAGACTATAAATTATTTTTTTTATTTTCATTTTGATTAGGCTGGGGGCTATTTTAAATAACCCCCAATATTATTTTAAATTTAGAAAGTAGTAGTCTCTCCCTTAAGCATCGTATCAGCAGCTTTAATAATCACTACACCTAACAAAGCCACAATCACTCCCACGATTGACCAAGTCATCGCTTTTTTAGCAGTCCCGATTCTATCTTCCTCACCAGCAGAGGTTAGATATAATATACCAGCGATTGCAAAACCAATCACACCAAAAAATCCAACCATCGCCAAAATCCAGAACATAAAATTCTTTACGATTGAAGTCACAGTTCCAGTTGGCAATGTTGTATCAGCTGGTGGAGTATAGGCCATAATCATCATTGGAGCAGACAATAGTCCAGCAGACAAAATTGAATAGGATAATTTTTTTATTTTTGTTTTCATACACTCACCTCCTTTCCAATATAATTTTTATTTTAACTTAAAAGATTTTTTATTTGGGACATAAAAACCATCACCCCTAAAGCTATCGAAATACCCACAATTGAATAGAAGAAAGATTTTTTTGCCAACTTTATTCGTTCTTCATTTCCTCCAGCTGTGAAATAAATAATAGCGGTAATCACTAAACCTATAATAGCAAACATCCCTAAAACACGCAACATGAAATTGACAATTCCCCCACCAATTTCTGTAAAAGTTGGGGCATTTTGGATGGCTTGAGCTTGAGCTATTTCTATGAGTTTCATTTTTTTAAAATTTAATTAATTATTTTATTTCCTTGGCAATATTTCAATAAAAGATATTTAATTTCCTAAACAATCTTTTTGCACTCTCTGCACATTTTGCACATAAGTTTGTGTTACATCAAAACCGCCCGGATCAATATGGCACTGCCAAGCGGGAGTCGGTGGATCTGGGCAATCTGTCGATAACGCAAAAGGTTGTTTTTCTCCGTCAGCCGCAGTTCCTGAACCTGTCCCACCATTATAGGAAGCAATCAGATCATCATTACCTACATCGTAAGTATTATTACCGTAAGTAACTGTTTGACCACTTTGCGTATAACTATTTCCGATAGATAAATTATTGTAAGCAGCTATACTTCCCGCATTATTTCCCAATATTTGCGAAGCTTGCTGAATACTTTCTGTCGGGTGATCTTTTAAATATTGGCAATCATTCCCCTCGATTTGCATTAGTCCACATCCATTACCATTTTGAGCAGTTGGGTTACAAGAGCTTTCACTCATTGCTATCCCCACCATTAGACATTTCTTATTATTATCTCCACCCGAAGCCTGAGTAAAAGCCTCTTCATAATCTCTACAAGCATCTGGAATTGTTCCTGTGGTAGTAGCTCCACAAGTTCTTGATACTTGACCAGGTGTCCCTCCAGTACAACCAGCTGGCAAACCAGTAGGTGTCCTCGTTTGAGTACTGCCAGTCGTACAAGGATCAGGGGACCAAGGAGAATAAATAAAACTCGTACAAGTACTGCCTCCGCCAGCTCCAGTATACGTGCAACTCTGACTCAGAGCACCTGGGCTTCCTCCTGTGCAACTAGCGGGAGTTTTGGCAGTTATGGTTCTTGTTTGAGTACCATTGGATTGACAGGCACTCCACCCAGAATAAGTGAAACCCGTGCAAGTTCCTCCAATTGTGCTACTACCACCTGCCGAAGTACTCGAATCACACTCAAAATTATACCAATTTGAAACACCTACTCCTAAATCAGATTCGCTAGCAATTAACCAAAGAACAGTGCTCACAATTACCCAAGCACCTAAGACTATTACTACTCCAATTAGAGC
>JBAQFQ010000014.1:0-6628 GCA_049287345.1 Candidatus Moraniibacteriota bacterium | reverse complement strand
CCCCAAAGCCCCCCCGATCTGGGCGGAGTCCCGCCCGGATTTGATTGTGGCGAAAAAGAAAAAGAAAAAGAAAGAAAAAAAGAGGGAAAAAAATAATAGTCCCGTAATGGAATGGAGGGCTTATTTTTTTAACCTCTTTTTTTTCAATTTTTTTAAAAAAAAAAGCCCCCTTGCCGTGGGACTTAATTTAACTTGTTGGAAGTTGTATTCATAATACCACCCCCCCCAAAAAAAGTCAATAGCTTTAAAAATTTTATCCTTTAAAATATCCTAAAATTTTTAAATCCTTGGGGGTGTAATGCCTTTCGGTGACGGTGCAAGTTTTCCAATTTGCTTCTTGAATTGTGATGTGGTTACTTCCTACCTTTTTTACTATGGCCACATGGCCCCATTTCTGCCCCGTTTCAATTATGGCCACGTAATTTTTTTTAGGCTTCTTTTTATTTATGATTTTAATTTTATCGTCTATAGTCCAAAGCCCGAAGGGCAAACTTTTAATTCTATCCCTCACCCACAAAACGCAGTTGCATTTATTTTGATCTGTTTTGTTTAAAATTTTAATGTAGGGTTTACTCATTTTTTTGTGTTTTTTGATCGTCTATTTTTCCCCCGAAATACCAGCCGATAGCTCCCGCCCAAATTACAATAACTTGCAGGGGGACTTCTTTTTGATACCAGATCGAGGCGAGCAAAAATCCAGTTACTAATAAAATTAAAATAGCTCTTACGGATCCTTTAGGTAAAAATAATGGTTCGTTTTTCATTTTGTTTTTATTTAAAAATAATTTTCGCGAAAAATTTTTTTGAAAAAAAAAAGCTTTTTTATATATTCTTTTTAAAAAAGAATCAAAACCTCTATTAGATCCTTTAAATATTATCTTAAGATATTAATTCATTTTACCCCCTGTAGGAACGCGTCGACTTCCGCATTTGCGAATAAAAAAAATTTCGCAAAACGGAGTCGGCACGAACATCTTTCTACAGGAGTAATTCATTTCACCCCCCCGCTATTTAGAGGCGCGGGACCCCAGATGGTCGAAGTAAAAACTTCAAATTATATATTTTATATAACCGACATATGCGGGAAGTCGACAAGCGCACATGTTCTTTATACTCGCAAATTACAATTATCTTCCAACGAGTCACAAGAATAAACTTGTAGTTTATTAAATTCTGTTTTGATGATATACTAATAAAAAATAATTGTCAAATAAATTTTTATGGTACTTGTGGATAACATCAACGTCCCTCCCGAAGTCTTGGAATTATGGGAAAAATCTTGTGTGCTAAACACTGGATTTTTTGGCGACAAAGTTGACAAAAAAAATATTGTGTGGAGAAAAAGAAATTTTAAAAGTTTAATCGCTCAATCGGCTTTTCCTTCTGTCGCTCAATTGTGGGGAGGCCTAACCGAGCAAGAGCAATTTGATTGGGACGACGCGGGATATTGGAGCGGTCAAAGTGGTTGGGATTTATTTGTGCAAGATACTTTGTATCGAATAAATAATAATATTCCAGGGCTGGCTATTCCGAATGTTTACCACCAATTTAAAGTTGGTAGAATACAAATTGAAAGCCCTGCGGAAGAAATTGAAATTAGACAAAATTATAATGTCCAATTTAACGATTTTGCTTCCTGGGCTTTTAATGTTCTTGCAAATTTAACTAGCACGGGTTCAGGATCATTTGCTAGAATTAGAGTACACGTTGAATTTCACGACCCCGCAGATGACCCTGGCGAGGTTGTTGATTGGGATTGGGATTATGATATATCAACAAATGACGAATGGGATTATTTCGGAGACGACTATGATTTTTCTACTCTCCAAATCTTTTCTTTTTATTTCGAAGTACATATTTACAAAATGCGGGGTACGGTGTATATTGACGGTACGGAATTAATTTATAATGATCAAAATCTTGCTTACGATTCCCAGTGTAATTATTTTGAATTCAATTGGGATCGTTTGACTGTTCCGAGTGGTGCAAGTATTTTAAGTGTTTACCCACCCGACTAAATAATTTAAAAATTAAAAAATAAAAATATGTTTCCCGATGATATTTTTTCTCCTCGTGTGATTGAAAATCGCCCTGGGGTAGTTTATGACGCCGACAACACAAAAACTTTATACGCCGAAGATATCGACGCCATTAATAACGAAATAATAGCGATTGAACAAAATACCCCCGTGCGTGGTTGGTTTATTTTAAACACCTCCCCCACCCGTCAAAGCGTTGACGCTCCAAATTATGTTTTACGGTTTAACGCTGATATGACTGAAATTTTTTCACTTGGTCAAAGATTAAAAATAACTCAAAATGGAACTATTAGATATTTTATTGTCGTTGCTGTCGGTTCTTTTACTGGTGGTAATACTGACGTTACTGTGTACGGTGGCACTGATTACGCTGTGCTGGATACTGCCACCTATCCTATTACTTTACCTTTTGTATCAAATATTAAAGCCCCTTTTGGATTTCCTTTAAGTCCTGAAAAATGGTCTATCACAAGTACAGGAAGCGGTCAGCAATTAAATCCGACAAGTGGTCAATGGTATAATAAGGGTGGAAATATTGTTATCCCGATTGGTTCTTGGCGTCTTGGTTTCCGCAGTACTTTATTTATGAATGGATCAGCTAGCGACCATGTAATAAATATGACTTTAGCTAGTGCAAATAATGCTGCCGGGGTCGCTCAATTGACTATGGGTAAATATACCGGTGTTTCAGTTGTAAATATGCATGGCTTTTTATGTGCTGAATGGCCTGTAACTGTTTCTGTAAAAACAACTTTTTATCGTAATTGCCGAGTTATACGAACAGGTGTTACTCAGTTATACGACGGTATTGAGGGTAATTTAAATTATGCAATTTGTGCTTACCTCTAAAAATATATGATTGAAAATATACCAATAGAATTTACGCTAGGAAGTTTCTCCGCAGTAGGAATATTGGGCGGGTATATTTGGAACGACTTAAATAAAGAAATTGAAGAAATTAAAAAAATTCAATGCAACCGTCCTTGTCATCAGATCCACCTTGAAATTACAGAAATAAAAACAGATGTAAAATGGATTAAAAATAATTTAAAAAAATAACTCCTATGAAATTAGTTGGCCCATTACATAGCGAAAGCGCGCGGGGAACATTTGGCGGAGTGCTTACATTTTCAGAACGCGAAAGCGGATCACAAGTGAGATACCAACGAAAACAAAAAGATAAAATTACACCCTCCCGCACTGCTCAACGCAACAAATTTATTCAGGCAAAAAATATTTACCATTTGCAAGATTTTGGAATTATAGAATTTGGGTATAATATGGTAGGGGGTGGGCGTGTCGCAATATCTGACTTACCATTAAATAAAAGAGCTCCGCAATTTGCGCGCTTTGTTTCGGACGTACTTAATTTTTATAAATAAAAAATCACAATGGAAAATCAAGTAATTATCGGGCGAGAATACCCGCAAATTTTAACACCATTAATCGAGAAGGCTCAACACTCAATCGAAATTTTAGTTTATGATTGGCGTTGGTATGCTAACGAACCTAACAGCAATGTCCAAAAATTTAACAACGCTATTTTGGAGGCTTCTAATCGAGGGGTTAAAGTTAGGGCTTTGGTCAATAATAATATTATGCCGACTATCTTGCAGTTGGAAAAGCTCGAAGTCCGAAGAGTTGGAACGAAAAAAATGATGCACGTCAAAATGATAATTATTGATCAAAAAATAATTGTCCTGGGCTCGCATAACTTTTCAAAAAATGCTTTTGAATTTAATCATGAAGTATCTATTTTAAGTCAAAGCAACGATGTAATAAATCGTTGTACTAAATATTTTAATAACTTATGCCTTTTGTAGAAGTGGGGCAATATGTCCCGGCCGACACAATCAGAAAAAGACTTGGAAAGCCCAACGGTTTCGGTTGGATAATGTTTGGTTGGAGTGAGTTTGGTGATGATAATTATTATCAAGGTGTCTACCAGCAAAGAAGAAAAAGAAAATGGAACGGGGTCAATGGTTTTATTATTGACGGCCGACAGCGTAATTTCATAATGAAGCCCGCTTGGCCCGTCCAACCTGTAAGCGAGGCGAGGGACGCGCAACAACTCAAATTTAAAAATGCACTTCTGGCGTGGCAAGCCTTGACAGAAAGTAAGAAAGCAGAATATAATAAAATCGCTACAAAAAAATCAAAACGCGGTTACGATTATTTCATGTCGAAACAACTCAAATCTTTTTAATAGGTCGATTGAGCTAATTTAATTAAAACAACAAAAAAAATATATGTGTAAAGTTACAGGCCCAATGCATTCAGACGGCGCTTCTGGACAATTTGCAAAATCTATGGTTTTCGGAAATTGGAAAGGCGTTAATGTTGTGCGAAAATACGTTATTCCTGCTAACCCAATGAGCTCTGGTCAAGGTGATCAAAGAATCATAATGGGAGGTACAGGACGTGTTGCTGGTAAAGTTACTGTTGCTGGAGATGTTAATGGTCAGTTTGCAACTCTTGGAGTTGTTCCTGCTGGTCAATCTAAACAATCATACTTAGTTAAATATATCCTTGATCATATCCTAGTTGACGCTTCTGCGTTGGCTGCTATTCAATCAGAGTTCGCAGGTCATACTGCTGATACTGATTTTACAGCTGAGGCTTTGGCTCTTGGATTAGCTGATTTTGATTTATCCTATGCAACAGCCGCACCTTTTACAAAAGGTGAACAGTTATATGTTTTAGCTAAGGCTTTGATTGCTATCGGTCTTACAGGTAGTCCTTATACGACTGCTCTAGCAAGCTGGACATTAAGTGAAATTCAAGCTATGGTTGCTGATCTTTAAGATTTACCAATCGGAAAAAAAGCCCCTCACCCTGGGGCTTTTTTATTTATCAAAAAAACACTTGACAGAGGGGGGGGTGGTATGCTATAATGGATATATAAAAGTAATAACAAAAACAAAATGAAAAATCAACTGCTAGTAGAAATGAAAAAAATCAGAGTGATAACTACTGCTGAATTTATGGTTTTAAATAACTTTCATTTTGGCAACTTCGACGAATTTGTAAAAATGCAAACAATGTCAAAAAAGAGAATGAGGGAACACTACAAAAACGGATTAAATAAAATCTTAAAATTTAAAAAAAGTCAACATCAAAATTAATTTTTTAATATAAAAAAAATGATCAAGAAAATCATCGACAAGATCAAAACAACACGTGCGCGCCTCCCGATAAAAATCGGCGACAGACTCCTAAAAATCCGTCATAACCAGGAAAGGCAAATCGTCGAGCGCCTGTCCGACCTAGAACTAAGACGAGGTAATATATTATATTACTCTCAAGAGCAATGTTTTAATATCCCTAAGTTACTTGAAAAATCGCACGCCCTTTATTTAGAAAAATTATCTAATCAAAATAAATAAGTACTATTTTAATTTTATGGATTTAATTGTAAAATGTAGAAAGTGCAACCAAGGCCTCGCGCTGATGAGAGTTAGCGCTGGAGTCACTAAAAAAAACAAGCCCTCTAAAAGGCAAATTAATCAACTTATCTGCCCTAATTGTAATAAAATATATGACGGAAAAACAACCAACACAAATGATCTTGACGTGCAACGAGTGCCACACCCCGCTTAATGCGCGCGCTATTAGTTCGCCAGCATTAAATAAAAAAACAACTTTTTTCCGAACTAAGCCCGAGCTGTTTTGTCCTAAGTGTGATGTTTCTTATAATTTAATTCGTCAATTTAAAAAGCAACTCCATGAAAAAAAAACCAATCAAGCTAAAATATGAATCAGTAGATCGCGTTTCTCGCTGGAATTTGTGCCAGGTTTTAGCCAGTCTTCTCTATAAATCGAATTTGTCCAATCCCGATATCAAAAAAGAAATTAACGAACTATCAAAAAAATATCGCGATCAATAATTGAAATTGATCCGCAAATATTTTGCAAAATTTAAGAGCGCTACCGAGCGCTTTTAAATTTGTTTTTCCCCTCCTCGCCGAGCCACAATCATAGATACATCACAAAACTAAATCTCGGCGAAATGAAAAAACATCTTTGTATATATCTTAGTCCCGCGTAAGCGTCGCAAATAAGAGCGATGAAGCTAGGGCGGTAGTGGGACCGCACCGCGAGTAGGCGAAGCGGGGCGAGGGTCCCACACCGCAATAGCAAATCGCTCTAAAGCGCGCGGGACTCGATAGCCTAGAGCATAAGATTTTTAGCGTGTACCCCCCCGCAGAGGGGCGAGTACTCGAGCCCGTCGCGGTTGGGGGTACTAGCTAAAATCTATGCTCTAGTCAATCGTGGAGCGGCGACAGGGCGGGCGCGCCCGTCGCGGGGGGAGGCGAACGGGAGACGACAACCGCGACGGAGGGAGCGTCTGCCCCGAGCCGCACCCTCGGCGGAGCAACCAGGTAGCGAGTGAGCACGTTCTCTCCCCTCCCCGGGGGTTGCTAGGGGGGTAATCCCCCCTAGCATCGTCATCAAAAATATTAAAATAAGCCCTCCATTCCATTACGGGACTATTATTTTTTTCCCTCTTTTTTTCTTTCTTTTTCTTTTTCTTTTTCGCCACAATCAAATCCGGGCGGGACTCCGCCCAGATCGGGGGGGCTTTGGGG
>JBAQFQ010000013.1:0-52355 GCA_049287345.1 Candidatus Moraniibacteriota bacterium | reverse complement strand
GGACTTTTCTTATCGGGCACAAAAAAATGGTTTTGGATTGGAAATAGTTTCGGGCGCAAAAGTTTTTCATTTTGAAAAGAGTGAGGAAAGTTTAAATAAAATTTATTATTTGGTTATTTCGGGCGTGAGATTTTTTAGAAAAAATAGTCAGGGAGTAGGGAGATTTTATATAGAAACTTATTTGCTGCTGAGAAAGCTTAAAAATAAGTGGGATGAATATCGTGGTAATAATCAAGAAAAGACAAAATTGGTCAAAAAAGCTTATCAGGAGATAAATTAAAAATAATGTCATGCAACTATCTTTTGTTATTGTAAATTATAAAAGTTTTGATTATTTAAATATTTGTTTGAAATCGATAAACGAAAATGTTTCGGGAATAGATTTTGAAATAATTATTGTTAATAATGATGAACAGCCAATAGGCACCTTGGACTGTGTGAATTTTGATTGTGTTGAAAGAATAGCTGCGCAAGAAATAGTTAGTGGAAAACCTTTTAAGAAAGAGGGTAAAAAAATAAAAATTATTGAAGTTAATAAAAATATTGGTTTTGGCAAAGCAAATAATTTGGGAGTTTTAAGAGCCGAGGGTGAAATTATTTGTTTTTTAAATCCAGACACAGAAATTATTTCAAAAAATATTCAACAAGTTTTATCCCAGTTTGAGAGGGAGGTTGATTTGGGTATTTTGGGACCGCAAGTTTTAGTTAATAATACAAAGGATATTCAGCCTTGGAGTTGTGGGGTGGACTTAACTCTTAGTGAAGTTATTTTTAGTAAGCTGGGTTTTTCTCGGAGTCGGCGGTTATGGCTTAGTGAAAAAATAGAAGAAGTTGATTGGGTGAGTGGGGTGTGTCTATTTATTCGGCGGCGGATTTTTCTAACTAGCAGTGGTTTTGATGAAAATTTTTTTCTTTATTACGAAGACGTAGATTTGTGTAAAAGAATTCGACAAGCTAAGAAAAGAGTTAATTATTTTCCTATTTTCAAAATAAAACATGCTAGTGGAGGAAGTGTCAATAATAAATATCAACAAAAAAAAGAATATTTTAAGTCACAAAATTACTATTATAAGAAGTGGTTTAACGTTTTTACTTATCAAGCGATGCGGACTTTTAATTTTTTCTATTTATGGAGGTATAGGTTTTAGTTTGCGAGAGATTCTTTTGTTTTAGCAAAACTAAGGAGTAGCCAAAATAGCAAGATACCACTGTGAGCAGTCCAAACCCAGTGGTCAAAAAGAGAAATCAATAAGAGCATGATAACTAAAATAGAAAAAATAACCCGATTATGATCGGTTTTTTTAATGGATTGAAAGAGGTCGCCTAAAATTAAAAATAAAATTAATAAAAATAAAGAAAATCCAAGGAGGCCTAATTCGGCAAAAATTAATAAGTAAAGATTATGCACGGGTTGGATCTGCCAGATAGCTGAAACGGCTTTGTTTTTTTCTAAAATAGATTGGGTATAGTTACCTAAACCGACTCCACCAATGGGGTTTTGGGTAATTAAAATTTGAGCTTCCTTAACTAAAGTGACCCTGTCTTGGATAGATTTATGTTCTAATCGGGAATCTAAGTTTAGTCGATTACTAAAAGCTCCGGGAAAAAGAGAGGTTAACCAGCTGGTAATTAAAAACAAAATAAAACCAAAAAGCACAATATTTTTTATCGCTAATGAATTTTGAATATAGAAAAAATAAAGAAATAATAAAATTAAACCACAAACTAAAGATAGCAGGGCACTGCGAGAAAAGGTGACTAGCAGAGCAAAAAAATTAATCAAAGATAGCGAGAGTAGAAAAATCTTCCAAATTTTTTCTTGGCGAGTTGCTTTCAGGTAAGCGCAAATGCCCAATAAAATAGCGATAGCCAAAAAACCACCTAAAATATTGGGATGAGACTCTCCGCCATAAGCTCGCAAATAGCGTTCATTTGCAGTTTCAATAACCGATGTCCCACCTTGCCAAGCGAAATGTTGAGTGATGCCCAAATAAGAATTAGAAAAACTTTCTTGAGTTAAAAATTGATTTAAGCCCAAAATTCCCTGTAGGCAGACAGATAAAATAAAAACAAAAGCGAATTTCTTAAAATTAAGTGGGTTTTTTTGTAAAATTAAAAAAGAGCTAACGCCCAGAGTCAGGGGAATAAGAGAAAATATAACCTGAAGTGGATTGATGGACCAAAAAATGGAGATGCTGGCGTATAAAATAAAAGTTAGAAGAAGATAATAGATATTTTTAACAGAATGGTTTTTGAGGCGGGCTAAATTAAAAAGAATCCAACTGAGTAAAATAATTTCAAATAAATAAATTCCCCAACTGCCATATTGAAACTTTTCATTATTAAAATAAACCTCTTTGAGTAAGTAGACAGTTTGCCAAGGCAAAAAAAAGACAAAGAGATAAAATAAGTTTTCGATAATTTTATTGAGCATAAAAAGAATTCAATGTTTAATGGCTATTTCGGGGATTTCTGAATTTATGTAAGTTTAAACTATTATCCGACTTTTTTCAAGAAAAAACAGACCACTGGGGTCTGTTTTAAAATTCAAATAAATATTAGGTTTTTATTTAGTTGTTTTTCCAGAGACCATGTAAATTACAATATTCTCTAGCAAGCATTGATTCGCTATAAGCTATTGGAAATTCGGCTTCTGGTAATTCTCCTGGATTAAGAAATTTCTTATAAGATTTTCCTTCGAAAAGAAGTTCAATCCATTCAATAGAGTGGCTTTCTTCCATTGGATGAGGAATTTCTCCAACCTTAACTTTAATACCAGTTTCAGTTTTTTCTATAATGGGAATGTGTTTTTCGGTGGCGCCTTCTTGGGTATTTTCTATTAATAAATTCATGGGTTGATTGCAACACACCAATTCTCCTGCTCCTGCGTGGAGTACCTCTACTATATTTCCACAAACATTACATTTGTAGACCTCGTGTTTATTTTTTACAGACATATTTTTTGATTTAGATAAATTAATATTGTTCATTTTTTACTTGGTAATAAGCGACAGGATGATCACAAGCGGGGCATCTTTCAGGAGCATTTTTGCCGGTGTGTTGATAGCCACATTTTCTACAAACCCACTCGGTATCAGTTTCTTTTTTGAAAGTGGTGTTATTTTCTAAATTATTAAGTAACTTTAAATATCTTTCTTCGTGATGAGCCTCTGCTTTGGCGATAGATAAAAGGCGGGCGGCTATTTTGCCTAAATTTTCCTCTTTAGCAGTAGCAGAAAATTCAGGATACATACTTTCGTATTCATAATGCTCTCCACCAATAGAAGCTTTTAGATTTTCTAAAGTTGTACCAAAGGCAGTGGGGGCAGAAGCCTCTACAGTCACTTCTTCATATTTATTTTCCCCAGATTCTTTTTTGAGTTCGTTAATCATTTTGAAAAGTTGTTTGGCATGCTCCCTTTCTTGGTCAGCTGTTTCTTCAAAAATTGCAGAAATTTGTTCATAGCCTTCATTTTTAGCAATTTTAGCATACATCGAATAACGATTTCGAGCTTGGGACTCTCCAATAAAAGCCTTAGTTAGATTTTCAATTGTTTTTTGCATTAGTTTATTTACGAATTACTAGTCCATATTAATAGATGAATAAGTAAACGTTGAATTAGATTATTATTAAATTATTTTTTTGTTTTTTTACAACAACGGGAGGGAGATTTTTTAGTAACTTCTTTTTTAGGTTGGGCTTTTTTGCAGGCCATAGGAGATTATTTTATAACTACGCCCTTATTTTTTGGCTGAGATATAAAATTAGATATTAATTATTTATTTACATTTTTTACAAATTCCATAGACAAAAATTTTGTAATTATCAAAAGTGCCAAGTGTATGAGTTTTAGCTTTTAAATTTTTTAGGTCAGCCTTAAGATTATCTAAATCAAAAATGTGATGACACTTCTTACAAACAAAGTGATGATGATGACTTAGGTCAGCATCGAAACGTTTGCTTTCCCCAGGGATTTCTTCAATGATATTTTTTTTGGTAAAATTATCTAAATTTCTATAAACAGTACCCAAGCTAATACGAGGAAGTCTTTTTTTAACTGCAGCAAAAACCTCTTCGGCGGTAGGGTGTTTTTTGGTGCTTTGAAGATAATCTAAAATAATTTGTTTTTGATTGGTGAGGCGCTCAGTCATTTTCTATTATTAGTAATTATTCCTAATTAAATAATATTACTATTAAGAACAGTTGTCAAATTCTTTACATAATACGAATATGCGAATTTGTGCCCTGATGTTTTAATGTTTTTTGTTTTAATGCTAGAATGCTAAAGTGTTAATATGCTAAGCTACAAAAATATGCTTATATTGTGTCATTATGACGAAATTGCTCTGAAGGGAAAAAATAGAAATTACTTTGAGAGAAAATTAGTAGAAAATATCGTTGATAAATTAAAAAAAGAAATTGGGCAGGAGGAGTATTGGAGGGTGGAAAATATGGCAGGGAGAATAGTGGTGAGAGTGGATAATAGTTTAGAAAGCCAAAAAGACAATTTTCTAATATTGAAGGATGTTTTTGGGATAGTTGATTTTTCTTTTGCTCAAGAGGAAGAGCAAGATTTAGAGAAGATAAAAAAGAATTGTCTTAGTTTGATAAGCAAAAAACCGTTTGAAAATTTTAGGGTAACGGCTTCGCGGTCAGATAAAAACTTTTCGTTAAATAGTGTGGAAATAAATAAGGAGGTGGGCGCTTTTATCGTAAAGGAAACGGGGGCACAAGTTAAGTTAAAGGAGGCACAACAAGAAATTTTTATTGAAATTACTAATAAAAAAGCCTTTATTTATCTAAATAAGATTCAGGGAGCAGGTGGTTTACCAGTAGGTAGTGGTGGTAGAGTTTTAGCTTTGCTTTCTGGTGGCATCGATTCTCCGGTGGCGGCTTATTATTTATTAAAAAGAGGGGCGAGAGTTGATTTTGTACATTTTCATTCTTTACCCTACACCAGTAGCGCGGCTAATGAAAAGGTTTTAGCTTTGGCACAAAAACTTAGTAAATTTCAAGGAAAGGCGAGAGTTTTCATGGTGCCTTTCGCTAAAATTCAGCAGCAGATAGTAATGCAGTCTCCAGAAAAATTAAGAGTTATCTTGTATAGAAGGTTAATGATGAAAATAACTGAGACGCTAGCAAGAGAAAATAAATGTTTAGCATTAATTACGGGCGAGGTTCTTTCCCAAGTAGCTTCGCAAACATTGGAAAATATTTTTGTTACCGATGCAGCGGTACAGATGCCAATTTTTCGACCCTTAATTGGGATGGATAAGATTGAAATTATGAAAAAAGCCCAAGAGATTGGGACTTATGATATTTCAATTTTACCGCATGAAGATTGTTGTACACGCTTTATACCCAAACATCCAGAGACGAAAGCTAATTTATCCGAAGTAGAAATAGTAGAAGAGAAGTTAAATGTTGAGGAGTTAATAAGGGAGGCAATAGCTAATATGGAAATTAATATTATTTAATTAGAAATCCAAATTTAAATAATCAATGCCCAATGAGTTTTTTTATGTATTGATCATTGAATGAATATTGATTATTGTACATTGAATATTATTGTAGGTAACCTTCTTTTTTGAGAATTTTTGCTTTTGCTGCTTTGCCATCGCGAAATCCTCCTAGCGTGCCATCAGATTTGATGACGCGGTGACAAGGGACATCTTTATTGTAGTTTTTATTAAGTGCGTTGCCGACAGCGCGATAAGCTTTAGGCGAACCAATTTTATTAGCTACCTCTTTATAAGTCAGGACTTTCCCCCGAGGAATTTTTTTAACCACCGCAAAAACTCGCGCCTGAAAGGGGGATGGAGTTCGAAATTTAGCAGCACTGGGTTGTTTTTTCATATATTTACCAATGGGGAATATATTATTTTTTGCTATTGGCGAGCCAGAGAGTTTCAAAGAAAGTGCGTTGACTTTGCGCTACTTCAGGATTTTTGATGCTGAAGGTGAGATGGGGGTCGCTATAAATATCAAAATCAATCGTATCTTCGCTGATGATAGTATTGACCAGGTTTTGTTTTAGTCCAGTCATAGTGCGGTATTCCATCAAGCCACGCTCACTTGATGACGAACGCATAGTTTTTTCCAAGGACTCTGGACCGATAATGCGAAAATTGATTCCTCGAGAAATTCTGATTCTGTCCCATTCGGCATGGGCAAATTGACCCACTAGATCGAAATAGCGATCCCATTCCCCGCAAATCATAAGTATAGTGCTATTTTTTGGTGTTTGGCGGATTTTTTGGAGAATACGATTACGAAAGGCTTTTGTGCCCTCGGTGATTACAAATTCTTGTCCCGCCTTTTGATGCATCATCGCCAAAAGCACCTCTGAGGCCTCCAATGCCTTTTTTTCGCGCTCTTCAGCCAAAGAAATGAGTTTTCTAGGGTTTTGGGCACGCCATTTGGAGCGTTTAGTCCCAATTTGTAGAACTAAATCCTTGTCCCTAAGGGTTAAGAGAGCGTTGTAGATAAATTGGCGGTGAAGCTCGAGGTTTTTACTTAGGGTAATAGCGCTCATTTCTCCAGATTGAAGAAGTTCAATGTATATTTGAATTTCTTTGTTATTAAGACCCAATGAAATTAGGGTTTTTTCGAGTTGTTGGTCAATAATCTTTGACATATACCCATTATACTCCTTATTTAAAAGAAAATCAAGTCATAAAAAATAGTCAATATAACGTTGACACAAACTTGAGTTTGTGCTATACTACGCAGTTATGATGAATTGGCATCATAGCAAAATAATAAAAGTTCTTTGAAAACGAGGTGTGATTATGAATGAGGATAGTGCTTTATCTGGTTTAGAAGTAGAAGCTTTTGATTATCAAAAGCTTATTAGTTTTCTCGAGTCAGAAGATCGGTTTGTGCGTGAAAAAGCACGAAGATTACTGATAAAACATTTCGCTACTAAACTCGACTATAAAATGTTATTGAGCTTTCTCGAGTCGGAATGTTGGGATGTTTGTGGCGATGCAGAGAGATTGCTTAGCGAGATTCCAAGTGAAAATCTTGACTACAAGGAACTTCTCCATTTTGTCAGATCAAAAAATCCGAGAGTGTCTACTGGTGCGGTGAATCTGCTTGAAAAGATTCCGAAAAATTCTTTCAGTATGTATGACAATGCGCTTATAATAAAAGCCCTGTTAGATTTTTAATGAAATCTATTAGTCGCGATATCTATCCAATAAATAGGCAAGGAATGTAAATCTACATTCCTTGCCACCCTTATCCAGCTCATCAATGATGGTGGATTGGTTGGGGAAAGTTCTTTAAAAAAGGAGAATAAAATGGAGGGGACTATGTTAGATGAAAGCATTATTGAGCAAGCAATCAGTGAAATAAGGGCAAATCGTTTTTCCTACACTGAAATGAGCTATGAATTAAGGAAGAACAAAAGAATAGCCCTGTTTGCCATTCGTGCACGTTCTTTAAACTTAAAAGCAATTCCAAAGGAGCTCTTAAGCGATAAGGAATTTATAAGAAGCGCATTGGAGATCGATGAACACACATTGCTTTATGTGAGGAGTGAGTTACTAAATGATAAAAAGTTTATGAAAGAATTAGCCAGTAGCAGAAATTTTATGTATTGTTATCTTCCAGAAAACATATGTTGTGATAAGGAGATAGCTTTATTGGCAATGAGAAAAAATAGTTCCTATTTTTATAGATGTTCTATTGAATTAAGAAGCGACAAAGAAGTCGCCTCTATAGCTATTCAAAACGATCCGGAAAATCTTAAATATGCTTCTTGGAAAATTAGGGAAGATAAAGAGATCGTGCTGGAAGCAGTATCAAAAAAAGGTGGAACTTTAGCATACACATCTGATGAACTCAAGGACGACGAAGAGGTGGTTGCTGTTGCGATAAAGAGGGATGAAGATGCAATATATTTCGCCTCTGAGCGCTTGCAAAAAATGAAACGGTAAAAGTATGCAAACAAAAAATCACGAATTGGAGGAGTAATTATGAATTTTCAGATTATTTGCAACGAGTGTAGTGGGCGAACCCCTAAACCTTTTACGAGTAGAGAAGATTTCTTGATTAATAAATTTGAAGAGTATAGGAGCATAGAAATCTTGCAATGCCAATCTCTTCAAACACGTTTAATAGTCGGTATTTTGTTTGGCTGGGTTAAAACATGTTCAAAATGTGGGCATGAGTTTCAAAGAATAGAAATCCCTTATTCAAAGGAAATTATCGAGGGACTTAGGATCGCAAATAGTTGTTTTCAGGAATTGTCTCACAATGATAAAAGATTTTTTTGTAATGGTTGGTTTAAACTGCCAGAATGGGTATACATTCACGGGTATAGGGGACAAGCCCCCATGTTTTACGGGTACTAAAAAAGTAAAGTATTGTAGCGGGGAATTTTTAGAGTTCTGAGAAGCTCTTCATATATGTGAGGAGATTTTTAAAGAGTAGTTATTTCTTCGTCTAAAAATGTTCATATTAAGGACAGCTGTTTAAAAAACACTGTCCTTTTTTGTTTTTGACTATAGATGAGCCAGTGCCTCGTCTCTACAAAAGAAAACCCCTCCCCGTACTATTGGACATTTTTTTTGAAAAGGTGGTGAGAGGATGATTGTTAAAGTTTCTTTAGATTGGCGTAAGCAGAGGAAAGTTTTTTGATGCCAGCTTTTCGAAAAACAACAGTGGTAATATCTTTATCGCTAGAGATTATAATACCTTCGCCAAATTCTTTATGGGAGACTTTTTCTCCATCTTTGAATTTAGTAGGAGTTTGGGGGGTGATTTCTGTTTTATTGAAAAGATTATCAAAAAAATTACTTTTTTCTGGAGCGGCTAATTCCATTAGGTGAGAGGGAATATCATCGAGAAAGCGTGAGGGTGGATTACATTGAGTGGAGCCAAATATCGTCCGCAAACTAGTAAAAAGTAAATAAACTTTTTCTTTAGCACGAGTAATTCCTACGTACATCAACCTTCTTTCCTCCTCCATTTCTTTGTGACTAAGCATACTGCGAGAATGTGGCAAAATTCCTTCTTCCAATCCGGCGATAAAAATTATAGGAAACTCTAATCCTTTGGCACTGTGCAAAGTCATCAGATGTACAGCATTTTGAGCTTGATCAACTTTGTCCGTGTCAGAAACAAGTGCTACTTCTTCTAAAAACAAATCAACAGAGTCAGCGGCAAAATCATCTTTATATTTTTTAGCAACACTTAAGAGCTCTTTGATATTGTCAGTCTTCATTTCGCCTTCTTCACCTAGGGCGTCTAGCATTTTTTCGTAACCAGAAAGTTTAAAAATTTTATTTATTAATTGCGACAAGTTTAATTGGTTTTTTAGGGTGGTGGTTTTTTGAATAAATTCACAAAAACTAAAGATGGCAACGCTTTTAGTTTTATTTAAGGGAGAATTATTATTTAAAAGAAGGCCAGCACTAATGGGGTCGAGATTTTTTTCATGAGAAAAAGCAATCCATTTTTTTAGAGTAGCTCGGCCAAGACCGCGTTTGGGTTCATTAATAATTCTTTCTAGGGAAACTGAATCATTGGGGTTTTGCATAAGGCGAAGATAAGCGATAATATCTTTAACCTCTTTTCTTTGATAAAATTTAATGCCCCCGATGATGCGATAGGGAATAGAATTTTTAAGCATGATTTCTTCAATGATTCGAGATTGGGCGTTGGTGCGGTAAAGGATGGCAAAATCATTATAGTTCTTGGTTGATGGTTCACGGTCAACAGTAGATGATAGTTTTTGTTCCCTAGTCAACAGTTCAGGGTTAGTATCAGTTTCTTTTTTCTGTGAAGTGTCAGCTGTCGACTGTAAACTTTTCTTTATTTCTCGCACTATGAATTGCGCTTCTTCTTTTTCATCAGAAGCTTCAAAAGAGGTAATTAATTGACCACCTTTTTTCTCAGTCCAAATTTTCTTACTTTTTTGATTGATATTTTTAGCAATGACTTCAGCCGCAGCGTCTAGAATGATTTGAGTGGAGCGATAATTTTGCTCCAATTTAATTTCTTTCGTTTGCGGATAATCTTTTTCAAAATTTAAAATATTTTTTATATCAGCTTGGCGCCAGCCATAAATTGCTTGAAAATCATCTCCACAAACCCAGATATTTTGATGTTTAGAGGAAAGCATGTTAATCAATCGATATTGGGCATGGTTGGTATCTTGGTACTCATCAACCATGATGTATTGAAATAATTCTTGATAGTAGTCCAAGATTGCTGGAAATTTTTCAAAAATATTAACGGTCAAAAGAATTAAATCATCAAAATCTAGGGCATTGTTTTCCTTGAGTTCTTTTTGGTAACGTTTGTAAACCTTGGAAACTATTTCTTCATAGTAACCATTAGTACTAAGTTCAAACATTTCTGCGCTCCTTAATTCATTTTTAGCTCTGGATATAATGCTCAAGATACTGCGAGGATTAAATTGATCTTTGTTTATTTCTAGTTCTTTAAAAATCCTCTTAACTAAGGTTAACTGATCCTGGTCGTCAAAAATGTTAAAAGTTTTTTTGTAGCCCAAGTTTTCAATTTCTCGACGCAAAATTTTAGCACAAATATTATGAAAAGTTCCAATATGTGGAAAGCCAAAGGACGTTGTTTGACTTTCCTTAAGGAGTTTCATAATACGCTCTTTCATTTCCATGGAAGCTTTGTTGGTGAAGGTAACCGCCAAAATATTTTGGGGCATAATATTTTTTTCTTGAATGAGATAAACTACTCGGTGGGTAAGAGTTTTAGTTTTACCGCTGCCAGCTCCAGCAATAACTAAAACTGGACCATTGGTGGTGGTGACGGCTTCTTTTTGGGAAGGATTTAATTGAGTGAGTAGGTTCATATATAAACAATGGTTAGTATTTAATTTAATATTCAATACACAATATTCATTTAATAATCAATAAATTAATAGTCAATTAAATTATTGAATGAATATTGTGTATTGATTATTGGGTATTATTTAATTTTTCGATGGAATTTTTTGTGAATGTCGCGGAGTTGTTGATTGGTCACATGGGTATAAATTTGAGTGGTGGTAATGGAGGAGTGTCCGAGCATAGCTTGAACACTGCGAATGTCTGCTCCATTGGACAGTAGGTCAGTGGCGAAACTGTGACGAAAGGTGTGCGGGTGGACATCCTTGATAATCCCTGCTTTTCTGCTATAAAATTTTACGATTCTTTGAATAGAGCGGGCAGTTAGGCGTAAATCGTCTTCTTTTTTGAAACCGATTTTATTGGTGCGAATAAATAATGCAGGGTCAATGTCGATTCTTTGGTGAAGATACTTTTCTAAGGCACTCTTGGCGGAATCAGAAATGAAAACCACTCTCATTTTGGAACCTTTTCCAATAATGCTAAATTCTTGAGTTTGGAGATTTATTTGTTCGATGTTAAGGGCAGAAAGTTCAGAAACGCGAAGTCCGGCGGAAAAAAGAAGTTCCAATATGGCCCGATCTCTCATGGTTTGAAGATTTTTTCCAGTAGCTTCATTTAAAATTCGCTCAATTTCTTCAAAACTTAAGAAAATCATTTCTTGTTGAGGGTTTTTACCTACTTCAATTTTTTCGGCTGAGAGAGTAGGAATATCTTGTTTGGCTAAATATTTAAGAAAATTACGCAAAGCGATGATGTGGTAGTTTTGAGTTACTTTTTTTAGCGGATCGCCATGTACGTCAGTTAATCGATTTAGAAAAAGGCGATATTTTTTAATTAAATTTAAATCTATTTCTTTGGGTTGGGTAATTTGAGCAAACTTCAAAAACCGCTCCATATAGTGGGCATAGTTTTCGATAGTTTTTGTAGAACGATTTAAATCTAGCTCTAGGTATTCTAGAAAATCGTTCTTTAAGGACTCTAAATAATTGTGCGTCATGAATACAGTTTAGCATATTAACAGGAAAACATGAAAACAATTGAGCATGAAAGCATAAAAACATTAAAATAAAGTTATAGTTTGTCGAAGTGGCGATTTGTTGTTTAAGATTCAAGGGAATCTATATTTTTAAAGATGTGGCCAGGGACTTATTTTTGAGGCATAGGTCATGTGGGGCAAGGATTAATATAAAATCTGTTAATAAACTGTGGATAAGTACATTGACTTTTGGTGCTTATCTTATTATACTAACCTAAGTATAAAAATTAGAGCTCAAGGTTTTGATGAGGGTTGCTTTTTCGGGCAAACTTCTAAAAATTTGAGCTAACGGAAGGATTTTTGCTGTATTTGTAAAAAACAAATTAGGGGATTTTTTCAGAAAATTCTCTCAAAAAGTAAAAATTTTCAGACCCAAACTTACAATATACAAAGAAAGATTGCTCTTTTTATAAAGATGCATAAAACTATCAAGCTATTACACCTTTTCAGGAAATATGCTGCTTTGGGCGTTGTTTTGATTAGTTCTTTTTTGGTAATAGTCACCAATGTTGCAGCAGAAGGTCAATCTGGTAGTTTTTTGACAGGAAAATGGAGAAATGGAAACGAAAATCAAATCAGAAGCGATATGAATAGAGAGGTGGAAAATAGCAAAAAAGCCGTATTGAGTCCAATTTCAGTAGCGAGTCGAGCAGTTGATCCAGAATTTAAAGAAGATGATCTAAATCAAATTAACACTCTTGAAGGTAAGATAGTAAGCGCCCCTTCTAGCCCAGTACTTAAAGACCCAGAGGAAAATGGAGGTGTGGAGGTTTATCTAGTAAAAGAGGGTGACACCGTAAGTACCATTGCACAAAAATTTAATATTACTACTAACACAATTTTGTGGGCTAATGATATAGAAGACGTGGATGAAATCAAGCCAGGAGATAAAATATTTATTTTACCAGTAGCGGGTCTTACTCATATAGTTAAAAAGGGTGAAACTTTGGATAATATTGCTAAAGAGTATAAAGCAGAAAGAGCCAATATAATTTCTTTCAATGATGATATCCCCGCCAATGGAGAGGTGACCGAAGGACAGGAGATCGTTATTCCTGGAGGACAAAAAGAATTACCTGCACCAGCACCAACAGACACAGCTGGCTTGGATCGCAGAAGTTATGCGACCTCCACGGGTGGAGATCCAAAAGTTTCTGGTACGATAAAATTAGATGGAAGAGCAGGGACTGGTCACAGATTCCCATATGGTTATTGTACCTGGTATGTAGCTCAAAAAAGATATGTTCCTTGGGGCGGAAACGCAGGAACTTGGCTTTATAATGCCAAAGCCAGGGGTTATAAAACAGGAAAGACTCCAGCTAAGGGCGCAATCTTGGTAACTTCAGAATCTTGGTGGGGACATGTGGCGGTAGTTGAATCTGTGGGAAATGGAACAATTACAGTTTCGGAAATGAATTATAAAGGTTGGGCGAAAACTAGCCGAAGGACAATTTCTACTAAAAATAGGGTGATTAAGGGATATATATATTAGCTAGAAGTTAAAAATGAAAAATTAAAAATTTAAAAAACAGCCTTCTTTTGGGGCTGTTTTTTTATTTAGTTTGTTGACTTTTCTATGGAATGTTGTATATTAAACTGTTCTACAGCGCTGGAATATAGCTATTTAAATTAACCTCAAAAGGAGATCTATCATGGCAAATATGCGAGATAAGTTGATAAAACTAGTGGGTAAAAAGGTAGCAATTGATAGTGGTGTCGGTTATTTGTGCATAAAGCCATTGGTAAGTAATCCTATTTGGTATGATGAAATAATCGAAATTGGGGATGATTATTTTGTCGTTAAAAAAGTTTTTAAGGACGAGTATCTTCAGCATAGGAATTGTAAAACTACTTATGCGATAAGTGGAGTTAGTTCAATAGAGGGAGGATTATGAGCTAATCGATGAGGGCGGTCTGTTTTTTAAAATTATTATTTCAAGGAGGAGAGAATGAAAAAGTTTTTAAATATGGATAAAACTTCTTTGCTTGGCGGTTTAATTGCAATAGTTTTATTGGTATTGTATGTGGGATACCAGATTTTTTATTATGGATTTGGCTCCAGGCCATATCCAGAGGTAAATCTCAATAAAAACGGGTCAATAAATGAGGCGATCCAGGACGTATTTAAAAAATAAGAAGATGTATTTTGAGTGGAGGGGAATTTTTCCTTTCCACTCTTATTTATTAAGGAATATTTATTTTAAAACTTCTATTATATATTGAGGAAAATATTCTCCCGATGTTTTACTTTAAAATACGTTTTGACAGAAGTGAATTTTTATGTAACTATAATAATAGAATAAAAACGGAAAAGAGCGTAGCATCAGTTCTTTCCAAACTACATCAAAATCAGCACAAGGGAGAGCGCTATGATTATCAGAAACATTAGAAAGTCTATGTTTGTTGTAAGCGTATTGTCTTTGCTGCTATCAACAGCTTTTAACTCACTATCTTGGTTTACAACCATTGCCTTTAAGGGCAAGGAGGAGGGCATAGCTCAAACCTTCAGCTACATCGGATTATTTTTGGCGGTTGCGGCATTGATATTTTTTTTCAAAGTACTGCGAATGACATTTGTCGATGGCGGGAAAAAAGCTGTACTTGGGACTGTGATTATGACTGCCGGCGGAGCATTTTTAGTTTCGGGAGCATGGAATATCACAGGGTCGCTCTTTGCTCTTTGGGGTTTAGATAATCCCAAAGGTTTTACGGCCATGGTGAGCGTAGCTTTAGCACTTCTTACCATAGCCCTTGTACTTGGTTGCTTGGGTTATTATATTGCAACTTCTGTTGAAGGGAAACCTAAATCTACAGGAAGAGCAATTGGACAAGCTCATTAGCTAAGTGAATTTTGGGACCATTGAATATTGAATATTCAATGGTCCCTTACTTATGCTAACCAATATTAAATTAATATATAATTTCTGTTGATTAAATATCTTTCAATATATTTTTTGAAATAGCGGCACATAATTATTTTATGTTTAGTTGTGTATTTTTTCAAAAATTTAATCAAAAATATTTTGTTTATTTTTAAATTTCTGTTATAATTATATTTAAGAAAATATTCTTTTTTGATGCAACTATTTTTTGTTGTTTTCTTTGGATAAATAATAAATAAGTTTTTTATAAAATATCCAAAATCAAATAAAGATTGAAGAAGTGGAACAGTAAAAACCTAATGATTAAGTTAGGAATGATACAAAAAATAAAAAACATGTTTAGAAAAACATCCAAAAAAACCTTTGGGAAATTAGGGTTGCTTTTGATTTTTGGAATTTTATTTTTAAATTTAAATATTGCTCAAAATAACAGTATTAATTTAACTATTAAGGCGCCCGCAGCAGAGGCTGGATGGAAAGAATTTTGGGAGGAGTATAAAGAGAGGCGAGCAGAGGGTGGAGATTTAGCGGATGGAACTGCTCATCTTGGAGCTGAAGCAGGGACAAAAGCTGCTCAAGGAGAATCTAATAATTATACAAACTCATTTGAGGTCATAGCAAATGCTGTTCTTTTGGCTATTACAAAATTACTTAGAATGTCTGGAGCTTTGGTGGATATGATGTTGACACAGGAATATTTTAATGCTCTTGTCGTGACTGATGGAGAAAATATTTACAAGGCATGGGTGATTGTGAGGGATTTTTTGAATATGTTCTTTATGCTATTGCTTCTTTTCTCAGCCTTTGCCACAGTTTTTCAGGTTGAAAAATATCATTTAAGAAAAATGATTATAATGCTTATAGTGATGGCTCTGTTGGTTAATTTTAGCTACCCGATAACTTTATTTGTAATTGATTTTTCTAATTCAGCAATGTACTTTTTGGTGGATAACGCATTTAATGTTGATTCAGCTTCCCCATCAGCTCAAATAAGTAGATTTACACGCTTTGCAGATGCAGTTTATAGTGCAACAACACTGGAGGGCAGTGAATTTGAGGCAATTCTGCTAAATATAATTTTCGCTTTTATTGCTTTTATTACGCTATTTGCCGTGGGATTGAATTTGCTGATAAGGATGATTTTCTTTGTGATTTTATTAATATTTTCTCCAGTTGGTTTTACCTTTGCTTTTTTCCCAGACACTAAGAGTATGGCTAATGATTGGTGGAGCACATTGTTTAAATATGCTTTTATGGGCCCAATTATGGTATTTTTCTTATTTTTTGCTGTTATGATTTTTGATGTTGATAATTTGGAGGCTGTGTCTGGTTTTAGTGAAGGAATAATTAGATTTTTAATACCGGTGGCGTTTCTTTGGATAGGTCTATTGGTATCTAGCAAGTTTGGAGGTTCGGGGTCAAATATGGCAATGGGTATGGCAAAAAAGGTTGGAAATAATATTAAAAATTATGGACAAAAAGCAGCCTGGGGAGCAGCTGGAATTGTTGGCAAAGGAATTGATGCTGGAACTGGACATAGAATTTCTGGTGGAGTTGGGGGACTTAAATCAAAATGGAATAGTTTTGGAGAAAATTATAAATCTGCTTCCGAGAGGCGCAAAACAGAAGCGGCTGATTTTCTGGGGGTCGATGGTGCTAATGAGAAATTAGTTAGAGAGAATATGAAGAGAATGAAGGACGAGGGTGTCTCAGATGCTGAATTGATAAGATTGCAAGGAGGCACTAGGGCTGAAAGGATGGCAACAGCTTTATTTAGGGCAGAAAACAATCGTTTCGATAATGATCCAGCTACTGCACAGACTCAATATAATGCAGCAATGAATGCCGTTCGTGGTCATCAGGTTTATGAAAATCAATTCTTGGGGGGAGCTAGAAAAACCAACATGGATCTTGTTATAAATGAAAGAATTACAACTGCTGGAGCTACCACACCTGCTGCTATACAGCCAATTATTAGAGAGGAGCTTAATAGGCTTGATCCTGATCAGTGGAAGGATCAAAATATTCAAAGAATGGTTGCCAACACAACTCCAAATAGGGGGTATATAATTGCAGAGGGTGCTAATGTTATAAGTGGATATTCTCAACAAGGACAAGATAATGTAACAAGAAACATGAGGGGCGCTAAGCTTAATGCTGGAAGTCAGGGAAGAAATAGTGGCGTTGGTTTTTGGGCCTAATAAGAAATACTTTTTATGAACTGTGATTTTTCAAAATTAGATAAAAATATTCAAAATAAATTGTGTTCGAACCCACAAATAGTTTTTAGCACCTTAAATCCTAACGATGAAACAGATGAACAAGCAATTGAAAGACAAGAAAAATTTCTTAAACTTCCAGAAGATGTGAAAGATAAACTTGTTTCCTATGAAACGGCAGAAAAAATTAAAGCTTTGGGTAAACATTATAATTTAGAATTATTGCAAATGGCTCCAATTGCCAGAGTAATTCGTAGCTATTATTTTGGTGAAGTAAAGTTGGAGGATTTTGCTGAGGTTATTGCTAAGGAATCCGAGATTGATTTGGCGGATGCTCAAAATATCGCTAGATACGTGATAGAAAAAATTATTAAAAAAGAAGCGGTAAAACCAGTAAATGTTGAAGTGATAAAAATGAATATTTTACAAGCTTTGGAAAAATTTCCAGAAATTAAAAATCAAATGCTGACCAGTTTGCCTATTGAATTAAACAGCATATCTGCTCGTCCGACAGTGGGCAATTGGATCAGTGATTATTATAATATCGTAGGGGCTGGTAATACGGATGTAATGAGAAGAAGTAGCTATCTTTACCACAGTCGCAATGTAAAAAATTTAACCGTGCTTGATCGACAAAAATTAAATAACATCATCCGTTCACTAGATGAGGGAATGCTAGTCAAAATTGATACGGCTAAGCGAGAAATATTTTTTGATGCCGCGCCGGATGTAAGGACAGCAACGCAAATGGATCATTTAGAGCCAGTAATTAATAAAGAAAGACCAGTAAATAATCCAAAAATTAACCCAGTGTTGATAGAAAAAAAAGAAGTACCAAAAGAAAATTTAATTACTCCGGTAGTTAGTAGGCCAACACCGCAAATTAATTTGCGACCAATTGAAAGAGAATCAGTAAAGGTAGAAAATCCAAAAAATCAAATAGCACAGATGGAAAAAGTTTTTAGTCTGGACTCAGAAAATCAACTAGAGAAAGAAAAGGTCATCAAGCATGTGCAGGGAAACAATTGGGATTTAAGAAGTGATCATTTTGAGACGATTACTAATGACAAGAAGAAAATGGGTGGGTTAGGTTCTTTTTTTGGTCAAAAACAAAAAGAAGATGAACCACTGAAGAGTAATGATGATTTGCAATTAGGCACTCCTTTGGGAGTCGGACCCCTAAGAGTAGCGGGAGCAACCATGATCAGTAAACCAAGTTTGGGAGATAGATTGTTTGCTAAAAAAGATAAAATGACAAATAATTTAAAATTTTCCTCTTCCCAACAATTGCCGGTGGAAAAAGAAATTAATCCGATCAAAATGAGTTTTAATAAAGAGGAATTGGAAAGTGATGAGTTTAATGATTTTTTTGGAAAAATTGAACCAATCGAATAGGGGTTAATTTTAAAGGCTAAATTTAAAGTTTTAAATCAATAATAAATCAGCCACCATTATTGGTGCAAATTATTGCGAAGCTAAAGGGGCTTGTTCTAAAAAAGATTTTAAAAATAAAATATATATCTGCAAAAAAGAAGCAAAAGAAACAAAATATTGGTTAAATCTTCTGTTAAAGGCTGGTATCCAAGATGTTGAAATATGTAAAATATATTGGCAGGAAGTTCACAAATTAACTATGATTTTTTCAAAGATTATAATAACCATAGAAAAAGGAAAGAGTTAAATACACAATTAAAATTAAAATAAAATGCATTATAATGTTCCACAATTTATCGATATCGAAGATCGGATAGTTGGACCACTGACTGCTAAACAGTTATTGTGGTTATTTGGCTTGGCGGCAATTTTATTTTTATTATGGGTAGCTATTGAAAATAAGATAAATTTCTTTTTTGCGGCCGCCCCGATTAGTTTATTATTTCTAGGACTGACTTTTTATCGTCCCTATGGACAACCTTTAAGTAAATTTATTTCCTCGATGCTTATTTTTTTCTTTCGTCCCAAGGTCTATGTTTGGAAAAGAGGAGTGGGGGCGGTAGAGAAAAAGAATTATAAAAAAGAAGTTATAGCACGAACATTAGCGAGGAAAACCCCTAAACAAAGAGAAATTTACGATATTTCTAAAATTTTAGATAGCGAACCGGATATTTTAAATGAAATAAATAGAAAAGATTAAAAATATGGAATTAATGCATTCAAAAAATCAAAAGGAAACTAGTTCTGGCACAACTACTCAAAAATATATAAATGTTGAAGAAATAAAAAATGATGTAATTGTTTTAAAAAATAAATCATTGCGTTCAGTTTTATTGGTTTCTTCGATAAATTTTGATTTAAAATCTGCCGATGAACAAGAGGCGATAATTGGTGGTTATCAGAATTTTATTAATTCTCTTGATTTTCCTGTGCAAATTTTGATTAGTTCCAAGAAGCTTGATATTGAACCATATTTAGAGTTATTGGAAAATAAAAGAAAAACTCAAACCAATGAATTGATGCGACTGCAAATTTCTGAATATGGTAACTTTATAAAAAACTTAACGGAGATATCCCAAATTATGACCAAACGTTTTTATATCGTTGTGCCTTTTTATCCGATTGAAAATTTAGAAAACAGTGTATTGGATAAATTGATGAGTTTTTTTAATCCCAAACAACAAATTGAGGAGAGTGTAGAGATTTTTGAAACTTATAAGAATCAATTATGGCAACGAGTGGATCAAATTTCAGCTGGGCTAGCTTCTTTGGGAGTAAAATCCACCGTGCTTAATACTGAGGAATTAGTGGAGCTCCTATATACCTCTTATAATCCATCAATCTTTTCTAATTCAACAATCAAAGATTTGGACTTGATGGAGGTTGAGTAGGAGAGAACTGAAAGCGTAAAGTGTAAGATGAAAAATGTAAAGTGGGAAGTGGGAAGTGGAAAGTGTAAAATGAAAAGTTGAAAGGTTTAATGCGGAAAGTGATATAGTTAAAAAAGCAAAAGAAAAAATTTCGAATTTTAAATTTAAATAAAAATTATGTTTTTAAATAATAGAAAAACTCAAACGACAAAAAGCGACCCAATTCTTTTTAAAGAAGATGAATATCGCAAAGGATTGGCAGTGGTAAAGGATCTAATTTCCCCAGCTGCTTTTCGGGTTTCGCCTAGTTATATCGAAGTAGGGGAAACTTTTGCCAAAACTATTTTTGTTATGGCTTTCCCTAGATTTCTGAGTGTTAATTGGTTTTCTTCGGTAATTAACATTGATCATTCAGTTAATATTTCGATATTTATCCATCCAGTAGATAGTAACAAAGTATTAAAAGGACTTTTGAAAACTACTACCCAGATTCAATCAAGAATTAACATCGAAAGCCAAGAAGGAAAAGTTCGCAATCCGATGCTCGAATCAGCACTGGAAAATACAGAGGAATTGAGGACAAGATTACAAGAAGGCACAGAAAGATTTTTCCGCGTGGGAATTTACATTACAATTTTTGGAGAAAATAGTCGGGATTTAAATAAAATCCAACATAATATCGAATCAATTTTAGAGGCTCAAATGGTTTATGCTAAGCCAGCTAGTTTTCGAATGGAAGATGGTCTCGCTTCGACGATACCGCTAGGGGAAGATCGTTTGGATATCGCCAACAATTTAAATACTTCACCCTTGTCGACAATTTTCCCGTTTGTTTCAGCGGAGCTTTCTTCAAATTCAGGAATCTTGTATGGTATCAATCGACACAACAATAGTTTGATTTTATTTGATAGATTTGAGATGGAAAATGCCAATATGGTGGTTTTTGCTAAATCTGGAGCAGGAAAAAGTTATGCAGTTAAATTGGAAATTTTGAGATCATTGATGATGGGAATCGGGGTGATTATTATTGATCCGGAAAATGAATATAAACATTTAACGGACACCGTGGGTGGAAGTTTTATCAAAATATCACTTAACTCTAAATATCATTTGAATCCGTTTGATTTGCCCAGGGCCTCTGAGGACGAGGATTCAGCGGATATTCTGAGAAATGCTATTGCTAATCTAGTAGGCTTAATTAGAATTATGCTAGGAAACCTCACTCCCGAGGAAAATTCTATTTTGGATAATGCTATTCGAGAAACTTATGCTATTCGTGACATTACCGAGCAAACTAATTTTTCTCTTCTAGAGCCTAGTCAATTTCCAACAATGTCAGATTTATATGAGGTTTTGCGAAACATGGATGGCGCTAAGTCCTTGGCCATTAAGTTGGAGCGTTATACAGAGGGAATATTTTCAGGATTTTTAAACGAACCCACTAACATTAAAACTAGTGGACAATTAGTAGTTTTTAACATTCGTGATTTGGAGGATGAATTAAGACCGATTGCGATGTATGTGGTGCTACAATTTATTTGGAATGAAATGCGTTCACAAATTAAAAAGAGATTAGTGGTTGTTGATGAAGCTTGGATAATGATGCAGCATGACGACGCGGCCTCTTTCCTCTTTGGTATCGCTAAGCGTTGTCGAAAATATTATACTGGCTTAACTACCATTACCCAGGATGTAAATGACTTTATGACATCTCGTTACGGTAAGCCAATTGTTACCAATGCTTCTACTCAATTTTTATTAAAGCAGTCTACCGCGGCAATTGATATCGTGCAAGAAACTTTTTTCTTAACTGATCAAGAAAAATTCCTATTATTGGAAAGTAACGTGGGGGAGGGAATATTTTTTGCTGGTAATAAGCATGCCGCAATAAAGGTCATTGCTTCTTATAGCGAGGATCAAATTATTACCTCTGACCCAAAGCAGCTACTAGAAATAGAGGAAGCAAAAAAAGAGTTAGAAGACTAGTATTTAAAGGCCAATTTTCAAACAGGTACTGCTTAAAAATGCAGCGGGTTGAATTTTTCGCGATAGTGGGATTAATGATGTATAATGAAAAGGAAGCAGTTTTTATCGGTAAGAAATAAAAAGTATGTCAGAAGAAGAGATAAATAATAAAATAAGACTAAATCAGGCCAGAAGAGCGGCTGTGCAAGAAAGAGTGGACAAGGCTGATGGAATTACCCCAAATATGAATGTTGATCAAAGATTGAAAAGAAAGGAAAAATTATATGGTAAATATGGGGAAAAATCTAATACAAAAGATTATGCAAAAAATTTCACCAAAATAGCCTCTCCTGTAGCAGTAATGAAAAAAGGTGTAGACATGGTGACAGCCCCAATGCAATTTAGAGTAATGGATGTGCCAATTTATGGGATGGCATTGGCTCTAGCTGGATTTAAGGATTTGTTAGATTTAGCAATTGGTATAATTCCGGGAGTGGTGACGGTGATTGGTTGGTGTATTTCGATGGCGATTGGTTTTATTTTGCTTTTTGATGGAGTGGGTGGAGCACAGCGGAAAGTAGCGAGAAATTTAACTAAAAAAATGTTAGTTTTACTAGCCGGGACAATAGTAGAAAGTTTGTTTTTTGGTTTAAATTATCTACCTTTCGAAATGTTCACAGTGGCAATTATTTACTGGATGTCTTTATTGGAGAGAAAAAGGGCGCAAAGAATCGAAGAAGGTAATTAGAAATAACAATTTACTTAAAATGGATATTAATTATAGAAAACAAAATCCTTTACTTAGTTTAGAAGTAGCGATTACTTCGGTAGTGGCCTTGGTTTGCATGGGCTTATTTATTTTTGTCCCAACTAAAGGAATTTTTCAAGAAGTGGTGTTGACGTTGATTTCTCTTCTTTTGATTCCTATTCTTTATATAAAAATAATCCTCAAAGAAAAATTAATCAATTTTGGTTGCCAATTGCCAACTTGGCGAGAAGGACTTTTTATTATCCCGATAAGTTTCTTTATCATAAGTATCTTTGCTTGGATAGTTTTTAGGCATACTGATTTTTTAGTAGATTATTCTTTGGGGGGAACCGTAGTGGCGAAAAGTGTTTGGTACTTTATGCTGTACGAGTTTTTACTGGTTAATTTTTTTGTGGTCGTTTATGAATTTTTCTTTCGAGGGTTTTTGATGTTTTATTTTGTCAAAAAGAAAGATATCTGGGGGGTATTTATTCAATGGGCGGTGTTTATGGTTTTTTGTGGAATGTCAGATAAATTTTCTTTGGATTATATCTTTTATTTTATCTCAGCTATTTTAAGTGGAATCATTGCTTATAAGAGTAAATCTTTGGTTTATTCTTATTTTTTTAGTATAATAGTTTTAGTTATAATGGATGTTATTTATTTAAAATTGATTAAATAAATTAAGCTTTTAAAAGATGAAAAAAAATATAAAAAGAATTATTGCAATTTGTTTGGTTTTTTTAGAAGTAATTGTTATTGGTGGTAACCCAGCGATACTTTTGGCGGCAGATGTAATTAAAACAGACCCACTAACTAATTTAGTGGGTGGTATCTTGGGAAGCAAGGGATCCGCTTCTCCGAATGCCAATGGTATGCTATCTCAAATGGAGAAGCGTTATCATCTCGATAAGGATACAATTCAAGGTGCCGGTGAATCCTTTAATGTATCGAGTCAAAAAATGCCCGCTCCTGAAGTGGATATATTTTTTAGTCCATCTAATCCAAAATTTGGAGAAGAGGTTACAGCTACGGCCATGCCTAAATATTTTCAAGAAGGGACAGAAAACATGTTTTTTACTTGGTATATTAAGCATGCTGGTTGTGAAGATGGATTAGTGGAGGGTGAAGATGGCTGGAAGGATTCTTGTGATGTAAATAATGACGGTGAAATAAATACAAGTGATTGGAAAGTGGAGGCGATGCGCTTGGTGGCCAGCAATGGCTTTGTGACAGAAAAAGCTGATTATTCAAGTGATTCAGATAGCGATGGTTATAAGGCTCAGCGGGGCGGAAAGGGTAATGTTCAGAGTAATGATTATTGTTACGTGCATGATTTTAGCTCAGGGAAAAATTACGAAATAGCTACAGCCGATGCTAGTGATAATGACAGTGAAGATGGTTTTGATTGTGTGAATGATGATGGCACTGACGGGCAAGTAATGTGTACTAGCCCCTATACTTTGAGTTGTGGAATTTTAGAAGGATCAAACGATGTGGATGGTTACAATGTAACAGGGTCAGGCTCAACCGTTGATAACCCTACCGGAGGTACTACCACAACAACTAGTTTGAGTACTGCAACACATAGTGAATCTTTTAGTGGAACAGATATAACCAATGTGGAAGCAGTGACAGATTCTGGTTATGCTCCAGAGTGCTTGCCAGATGAAACTTGTCCGAGTGATAATACTAATTGTAGTGATGATCAAAAAATTAATAAAGTTTCTTGCCCAGAGGGCACTACTGCGCGTTGCATTAAAAGTGAGGATGCTGATTTAATTGACCCAAGTTGTGAGAGTATTGCTATGGGTGAGGCGGGTTCACCTAATTTTACTACAGCAGATATTACCGTTGATGCGGGAGGAACGCATCCGAGTAGTTTAGCTTGTTATGATGACGGTAGGGCTTTGGCGAGATTTGACGCACCCGGACAAGATTTGTGTGGAGTAGATAAAAATTGCACTGTAACTCTTAACTACACAGATGATGAAAATGTTGCTCAAACTGCTAGCTGGGGTCCTTTTACAAATCCAGGAGATTCAGGAGACTGTGAAGCATCTAACCCTGGTTGTAGTGGTAGATATGCCGATGGAGCTTTTTTGTGGAAAGCGGAGTCTGAGTCGGACGGAAATTTGGTAATTTTATTTCCTCAGGATGTTTCTTCAGGTTGCGGTTTTTCTGATCCTGGTGAAAAAGATTTTGCTTGTACCACTACTACCTACAATAGTGATGATGTGAATTTAGTTTGTGAACATCAATTTCCCAAGGTAGTAGGAATGGAAGTGGGAGATGGGAGCTTTTTGGCAAGGGAAGAAGAATTTTGGCAAACTGATCCAACAAATGCTAGTACCGCTGGCAATGGCAATAATGATGAGGCCAATGTGGCAGGATTGGGAGTAAATAAATTAACCTGGTCTTTTGTACCGGGCGATCAGGTGGGGGTAATTGTGGAGGGCTTATCTTATCTGGGCACAAAACATGACGACGCTTCTTCAGGAATATCATTTGCTTTGGTAAATAATATTTTTCATAAAGAGGGAGACGTGAGTGCTAGTGGAAATCCACTTTGTCAAATAATTAAGCAGGAGAAGTATACAGAAAATGTTAAAGGTTATGATGTAGAGATACCTTTTGCAAAGGTGGATATTCATGATTGTTTAAAATGGAATTTAGTCGCTCCAAACGATGGTGATGCAGCTGATAATATGGAAGTATCTTTGGATTATAGTCCAGAAAATCCAAGTGTGGGGTCACTAGGAAAAAGCAGTTCTACGGATGACACCACTAGCGGAGATACGCTAACGGTTTCTGCAACTACAGGAGACACTTCCGTAGATACTACTCAAATTTATTACAAATGGTCTATTTATGGATTTGAAGGTGAACGTGAAGACCTTACTTTGGATCAGGATGATTGGACTGAATTATCTAGTGACACAGCATTTAGATCAACCAATAATATTAAACTTTTGGAGGGCTTAGGAATGGATGAATTTGAGATGCAATTAAACACCATGAAATCTAATAATAAAACTTATGATTTTCTTAGATTTTATGTAGAAACAGAAGAATTTTTTGATTCTGGTACAGATGACACGGATGACAATACTACTAGAAGTGGACGGGCCAACGTTATGATTGAGCCAAGTACTAGCACTGGAGAAAGTCTGAGGATTTCAGCAGGAAGTACTTCAATTTGTGATAGTGGCGGAAGTTGTGAAGTTTTGGAAAATCAGATGATAAAGGTTACTTTGCCAGAAACTGCCAATGTGAGCAATTATTCATGGACTCTAGATGGAGAAGAAATTTATAACGATGGGGAGAGTAGTGATAGTACTAGTACTAAACAAGGAAATACTGTGAGTTTTGTGCTCCAAGGAAGTCCGGGTGATTATCATACTTTAAATTTAGTTGCCAATGACACGACTAGTCCTGGTGAAAGTGGTGGAAATACTGGAGAGAAATTAACTTTAAGTAAAAAATTTGTAGTGACTAAACCCTTAGTGGGAATTGGTCCAAATAATGAAATAAATAGAGGAGAATCCTGTAAAGATTTGAATAATCAAGAGGTGGACGCTTTGGGCACTTATAAGACGCTAGCTGAAGATGCTGATATGGTTCAAGAAGTTTCGGATTGTAGTGAGACAGTTTTTAAGGGCAGTGGAACCGTTACTTTAACGCCGACTTATTATCCTAGCTGGATTAGTAGTAAATTAAAGAATGTGAAATATTCGGTTAATGGAAAAGAACAAACGGGTTGTAACGCCACTTCCTGTAGTATAGATTTGAGCGAATTTCAGGTGGGCTCAACGGCTACTATTTCCTATGAGGCTGAATATTGGGAAGATGATGCTACTAGAATTTCCCTTAAGCAGTGGGGAGTTTCCGAAGGAGATAGCTCTGGCAAAAAGATATCGGATTCTATTTTAGTTAAGATTAGTGATAATCAAACGGCGAGTGGCAAAGCTTCAAAGATTATCGCTGGACTAGCTTATAATATTCCTTTACAAATGATCTTTATGTTTAGAATGATCTTGATTGCGATTATTATTATTTTTTCTTCTGGAATATTGATGTCTTTTGATCGAAGAAAAGTTAACTAATTTAATTTTAGAGTTCAGGCTAAGCTCGTAATTTATTTTAAGATTTACGAGAAGGTCAGTAATCTATATTTTCCAAAGATGAAAAAATTTTTCATTATTTCTCTTTCATTGTTTCTTTTGGTGGGAAGTTTTTATTTGATTTACAATTTTTTGTTAGTAGAAGATGATAAGGAGAGTAGTTTAGGAGAGACTGCAAATGAAAATAGTGAAGTTAAGCCCAATACAGATAAGATAAGTAGAATAGTGGAGGGTCCCGTAATGGGAATAGCACTAGATGAAAGTTTGGGAAAGCTTCAGTATTATAGTTTTAAGGACCAAGGTTTTTGGCTGGCTTCTTTTGATGGGGCGATTAAGAAGAGATTATCTAGTGATAATTGGCCAAATTTAAAGGAGGTAATTTGGAATAATAAAACAAAAAAAGAAGTTATTTTGAAAATCGAAGATTCTTTTTATTTGTATGTCTTTGGAAATAAGGAAAAATTTATTAAAAAATCCGAGGCTTTAAGTTGGTTAAATTTTAATCAGCTGATTGTATACACTTACAAAAATTTTGCAACCAACAAAGTAACTTTAAATGCAGCTAATCCAGATGGAACGGCTTGGAGAGAAATTCAGGAATTGGAAACTGATAATTTAAAGATGGGACACATTCCTCAATCAGCTAAGTCGTTTTTTTACTTAAAACCAGATGCTAATCGAGAAAGTAATCTAACAATTATTCCAATTGTTGGCAACGAATTAGAAAAAAAAGGAACACCAAAATTTGGCTCGCAGTATCTGTGGTCTAATGATGGGGGGAAATTTCTAAGAAGTAGTGTTACTAAAAAAGGTTCCAGTTCTTTACTATTGGAGGTTTGCGAGGCTCGCTCAGAAGTTTGTAAAAATTTAAATTTGCCGACAATGGCAACAAAATGTGTGTGGGCCAAGGATAACAAAAGCATTTACTGTGCCGCCCCAGTTAATTTACCAGAAAATATTTTGTTACCCAATGACTACATCGATAATAAAATTTTTACCAAGGATACTTTCTTAAAGATAAACACAGACAGCGGAAAGAAGGAAAAGGTAATCGAGGATAAGCTTATAAAAGATAGCCTGGATGCTACTGAATTGTTGCTTTCTGCTAAAGAAGATTTTCTATTTTTTGTAGATAGAAAAAGTGGTGGATTATTTAGAATTATCATCTAAAGGACGAGATAAAAACTCTAGCTGAAGACCTAGATAAATTATCGTCCAAAATATTAAAGAGAGATCATTTTTCCAATAGGGGGTGTCAATTAACCCATAAATCAGGTGACTGAAAAATAAAACGAAGATAAGTAAAGAAAATCTTTTTTGATAAAAATCCTTAGAAAAAATAAGGATTTTTATTATTTTAGTACCCCAGCTGATAAGCAGATATAAAAAACCACCTAGACCCAATAGGCCTGTTTGTAGCCAAAAAGCTAAAAATAAATTATGTGGCTGAGGGACCGCCCATTCTGGGTAAGGTTTAAAATATGGTTGATAGGCTAAATATTTTTCTTGAAAATTTCCCGCTCCAATTCCCCAAAACCAATGGTCAGCAATGATTTTTTTGGCAGATTGCCAAATAACGATTCGGGAGGTAGTGGACGATTTTATTTGAAAATTGGAGAGGTGTTGAAATTTTTCCGACGGATATTCAGCCAAGATGAGGGTGAAAATTAAAATTAAAAAAAATAAAATTAATCTTTTGTGAGTAAAAAATAAGAGTAATAAGGTAGAAAAAATGATAGCAAACCAGGCTCCATAGGAATGGGTAAAGAAGATGGTTACTAAAATAGGTAGGAGATAAATTAATTTAAAGAAGTTTATTTTTTTACTTTTTAAGATATCCCAAAGGCCGATTAATAAGCCCGGAATTAGAATCATCGCCAAATGATTGGGGGAGAGGTAAAATCCGCGCAAGCGGCCATCGTAGGTAAGCTCATTAAAAATAGGATAAAACAGACTGAGAATGGAAATGAGAAAAGAAGATAAAAATATTGTTTTTAGGATATCGGTTAGGTCAGTTATTTTTTTTATTTCAGTAAGAATAATAAAACCAAAAATTAAAGGGAGTAGAAACCAGCTTTTTATAATACCAAGTTCTTTGAGGAGATTATTGTTTAGAAGAGCGGAGGAAAATAAACCAAACAGTATTAGTACTATGGGAAAAAAAATAGGATTTATTTTTTTAAAAGAAGAACTTATTATTTCACCTAGATTGTTTCGGTGCTCGTAGAGCCAGCGGGTTAGGGTTAGTAAGATTAATAGATCCAACAAATTGAGAGGAATTTTAAAAATAGAAAATCTAACAAGATAAACAGGGGAGAGAAATAGGGTGAGGTAAATTAAATTTTTAGTGGAAATTTTTAGCATGATAGTTGAAAAATACATACTTTAAAATAAACTTTTTAAATTCAGAGTGTCTATTTTAGGTCAGAAAACTTGGTTTTTTGGAGGCTTAAAATTAAAATAATAAGCGGCAAAATATGGACAGAGAAAATAGCGGTTTCAAATAATGAGTGAATGGAAAACGAGATTAGAGCAGCAGCCAGTCCTAAGTGGATAAAGCTATTTTTAGAAAGGAAATCTCGAGTAAAACTAATGATAGCAAATAAAAATAAAATTAACCAGATAAATGCATTAAAGATGCCAGTTTCCGCTGCGATATCCAAAAAGGTATTGTGGGAGTAGATGGGCTCGCGATAATTAGCGGAAGGTTTAATGCTTAGCGAATAATTTCCTAGCCCTACGCCTAAAATCGGATTAGCTTTAATTATTTCAAGGGATTGTTGCCAAGTTTGAATTCGTCCAAAATTAGAGCCCTCAGAGAGGTCAAAGCTTGAAAGTAGACGATTGGTAATAGGATTAGGAAGGGCAAAAATTAAACCAAAAGTTAGAAGGATAAAAACTAAAAGAAGCATCTTTTTCGGATTACTCAAGAAATATTTCAATCTGGATTTAAAAGCAAAAAATCCAAAGAATAATAATCCAGCAATTAAACCTAAGTATCCGCCGCGAGAAAAAGTCAAAAAACTAGCTAAAGCTAATATAAAAAATAAAACTAAGTAAATATAAGAGTTAATCTGGTTAATTTCATTATTGTCATCCTCGCGGATGCGGGGATCTCCTTGTTTAAAGTTAATTGATTTTTTATTTTTAATAATATTAAAAAATATTCCCAAAGAAATTAGGGCGCAGATGTTTAAATAGAAGGAGAACATGTGCGGGTCTGGAAAAACGGCTGTAGCGCGAAGTAGGGTGTGCCCGCCGATATTTACTAACCAACTAGGGTTAGTAAGCACCGCCTGGGAAAAAGAATTCCCTAAAAAGGGAACAACTATTTTTGCCCAAGTAATATAAAGATTATTAAGAGGTATCACAAATTGTAATAAGAACTGAATTATTCCGAGAAGTGCTGCTAGAGTGCCTCCCAGTACCGTGAAAATTAGCAAGGAGAGATTTTTATGTGAATTAGGTGAAGAGATAGCTCTAGTAATAAAAAAGAGCGGAAAAATCGAAAATAGAAAGATTAACTTCCTAATTCCCCAACTGGAATTTTGGGCAAAGAATAAAGAAAAAACATTGAGAAACAGAAAGGAGGCTAAAAGGAAAAAGGTTAAATTATTGGGAATAATTATTTTTTTATTTTTTAAGCAGTCGATTAGCCAAGCTAAAAAAAGTAAGGGAATAATAATTCTTACAGAGGCCAAATCGAAACCTTCTGCTGGGTTAAGAGCAATTTGAAAAGGGAGATAGAGAAAAAATAGTTTGGTGAGGAGTTCGAGCATGGAGTTTCGGAAGATTTAAGATTTAAGAATTTATTTAATATTCAATATCCAATGCACAATATACATTCAACAATCAATAATTCAATGTCCAATTAATTTATTCAAATATTGGATTTTGAATGAGTATTGTTTATTGAGCATTGGTTATTAACCTACTTTTTTCTTTGTTTTAAAGATATATCTATAGTAGGAAATAGTAAATAGGGATTTTAATGTTCAATATTCAATGTTCAATGCACATTAAATAATCAATAATTTAATGTTCAATTAGTTTGGCACAGATATGAGAGTAAAAATAGATTAAGAAATGAAAAAAAGCCAGTAACTGTGATAAGTTACTGGCTGGTGCAACTAGTATCGAGGAAGAGTGTCTGTGGCCAAGATGGTTCCCTCTGGAACAATCTTAATTACCTCCTCAAACTCTATTCTCCCGTACTCATTAAGGGGAAAAATTTCTCTCCCCCCGCGGATCACGGAATCCTCAAAGAAGACTTTGATGGCAAGCTCTTTTTCAAGAGCTTCAAGTTCTTCTTTTGGGTACATCCTGCATCCGCATCGGCAAATTGGAGACCAATAAGCCGATTTTAAGATTGGCATAGTGAATCCTGGATATGTCTCATAGCTGTGAAGCCGCCCCAGGGCGAGACCATACTCACCCTTGATTAAAACTACCGACTGCAGTCTGCCACTTCCAACCACTGCTACTTTTACTTCAGACATATCTAGCATGATATTCTCCTTTTTATAAATGGGTGCCCGAAAGTGGGCATTAAAAGAACTGTTCTCCTTTTGAATCCATGATCCTTGGACTCAAGCAGAGGGTAGAGATTTCTATGTTATATATTATCTCTACCTATGAACTTTTTTCATCTCAACTTCCGATTATGTATATATTTGCATGCCTCGGAAGAGAGATGCCTGCCGGGTGGAGCTGAACCTTATCTCCATACCCTGCAGGATTTATTTTAAAATTAATTTTTTGTTAAGTGGTTTTCTCCACTTTGCCGATATTTATGCCTCGGTGCGGGCAGCCCAATATTGGACAGGGGTTAAGATAGTGGCAGGCCTCTCGGCCGGTTTGTTATCTTAACAATAAAGTATAGCACATAAAGCTCAACTTGTCAATAAATAATGATGATGAAATTATGATATTGACGAGGCTTGAATATTGAGGTATAATGTAAGTATGTCAAAAGATATTGATAAAAATTTAATAGATAATTTGCAAGCATTGGGTCTTACTGAGAAAGAATCTCGAGTTTATATTGACCTTTTGGGTAAATTAATCCCAGTGGGAAGCTCTAAAATAGTGAAAACCACCGGTTTGCATGGACAATTTGTCTATGATGCGTTGTATTCCTTAGAAAAGAAAGGATTAGTTAAGCATAGTGTAGCCAATGGTAGAAAGAAGTTCGAGGCTAATTCACCAGCTCGAATCACTAATTTAATTGAAGAAAAGCGATTGATGGCGGAAAAAACGGTGGATATGCTAAAAATTATTGTCAAAAAAGTTCCAGAACAGGAGTTTGAAGTTTATCAAGGCGAGGATGCTTATATTCAGCATCAATTTGATATGCTGGAAAGCATGAGAGATAATAGTGAAATTTTAATTATCGCCACTGATTGGGGAGAGCTTTTCACTAAAAAAAGAATGGATTTTTTGGAAAAATATGAAAAAACTCGAGAACGGAAAAATATTTCTATTCGCTTTGTCTTGAATGAAGGTTTGCGAGAGATAGCTTTAAAAGCTAAGGATAGTCGAAAAAAAACGGATTATCGTTTTTTGCCAGATTACCAGAATTATAGTGGTATCTGCGTATTTGAAGAATCAATCGATTTTTATTTAATGGGTGACCCCATTACAGTGTTTAATTTTAAAAATGAAAAAATTGCTCAAGGACATAGAAGTTTTTTTGAAGTGTTATGGAAAATGGGTGAAAATTAAAAAATGATGTGTTATAATGTAGTTTAATAAAAAATTAATTTAGTTAGTCAAATTTTATGCCGGAATTGCCAGAGGTAGAAACAGTAGTTAGTGATTTAAATAAAAAAATAATTGGCTACGGGGTGGTTGATTTTTGGAGTGAGTGGGAAAAAGCAATTAAGGGGATAGCCTTAAAAGAATTTAAGCAGGATATTGTTGGGAAAAAAATAATCAAAGTGCGAAGAATTGGAAAAAATATTTTTATTGATTTGAGCGGGAAAAAAACACTTTATATTCATCTGAAGATGACAGGACACTTACTTTTGAAGTATCAAAAGAATAATCAATATTCAATTCTCAATACTCAATCAAATTCCAATATCAAATTTCAAATAAAAAACAAAATTTCAAAATCTAAAATAAATTTAAAAAAGGACTACTTTGAGGATCGGGTTAATCAATATATCCGACATAGGTGGATTTTGAAAAAGGGTAAAGATATCGTAGCGATGGAATTTTCGGATTTGCGAAAGTTTGGAAAAATCATGTTGGTGGATACGGATAAAATCGAGGAGTTGCCAGAAATAAAAAAACTGGGAATTGATGCGGTGGATAAAAAATTTAATCTTAAAAAGTTTAAAGAAATTTTAGCTAAAAAACAAAAAAGTGCCGTTGGGTTAGTGTTGATGGATCAATATTTAATTGCCGGAATTGGTAATATCTACAGAAGTGAGATTCTTTTTGAGGCGAGAGTTGACCCTAGACGAATATGTATGAGTTTGTCGGTAGCGGAGCAAGTAGCTATTTTTAATCAAATTAAAAAAGTTTTAGCGAAAGCTATTCGTTTGCGAGGAACCACAGACAGTGACTATCGAGACACTTCAGGCAAACCCGGGGGATTTCAAAAAGTTTTAAAAGTCTATCAGCGAGAAGGGCAGCCTTGTTTAAATAAAGGGACCCTCCCTAAAAATAAAAAATGTGGTAATATAGTAGAAAGGATAACAATGGGACAAAGGAGTGTTTTTATTTGTCCAAAATGTCAGAAATAATAATTTAATTTTAATTAATAAAAAAAATGAGCAAAAAACAGAAAATAATTATTGCCTTGGCAGTATTGGCAGTCTCTGGTTTAGTAGTTTACTTTACTTCACTGAGAGAAGATTTGAGAAAAAACAAAGTGGCCAAAATTGTGGCCGAAAATGAAAATAAGGGAGGAGAGGAAAAAGTAGAGCCACTTAATGAAGGCAATATTAATCCAATTTCAGGATTGGCTTGTGAAAATTGGAATCGTCGTCCGATTGCCGTAATGCAGCCAGCTGATTTGCAAGCTAGACCAGCAGCGGGATTTTCACAGGCGGATATGGTTTTTGAATTACCGGCCTATACTTCTTCAGTAACTCGTTTGTTGGGAGTGTATTCTTGTGAAATACCAAAAGAAATTGGCGCGATGCGTAGTTCTCGTCATGATCACATTGCCCTGGCTGCTTCAGTCAATGCGTTCTTTATTCATTGGGGAGGTTCACACTTTGCCTTGGATTTGTTAAATAAAAATATTATCGATCATATCGATTGTATGAATACTAATTATTGTGAAAGATGGGATTGGCAAAATGATCCGACAATGCGCATGGAGGATTCTGGACACATTAAAGGGGAAAAAGCTTTAGCCGCAATGAGCGCTGTGGGTGGACAAACCGAAACTAAATTCGCTGGTTATCCCCACAAAAAGGAAGCCGCTTTAGAAGAGCGTGGTAACGGAGGAGAGTTAAGAGTGGCGTTTGCTAGTCCTTATGATGTTAATTATACTTATGATAAGAATTCCAATAGTTATCTGAGAACTTGGGCAGACGTAAAAGATGTAGATAGAAATAATCAACAAAGATTGGCTCCTAAAAATATTGTAGTAATGTTTGCTAAATCAGATCAAATTACTGCTGATTATGATTATAAGGGAAAGGGTTTGAGTGATCCTTGGGAAGGCGTGGAAGAAATTAAAAAAACAGGAGCAGAGAGCATCAGTGGTCGTTATAATAATGTCCAAATTGGTGATCCATGGTATGACGAAAGTGGAAGTGGAGAAGCTTTCTATTATATGAATGGTAAGGAATATCGAGGAACTTGGAAGAAGGATGGCGCCAAATTGGAAAGTAAGATTTTCTTTTATGATGAAAATGGAAAGGAAATAATGTTTGTGCCTGGTCAAATTTGGGTAGAAATATTGGAACCTGGTCAGACCTTAAGATGGACACCGTTAAATTAAATTAAGTTGGTAAGTTAAGTATGCTGGTATTTCTTTATGGCGAAGATAGTTTTCGCTCAGCAGAAAAATTAAAAAAAATAAAAGAAGATTTCTTTAAAAAAAACAACTCGAATACCAGTTCGAGTGTTTTTGACTTTAGAGAAAAATGTTTATGGAGTGATTTAAAAACTAGTCTTAAAGCAAGGGGTTTATTTTCCTCGCAAAGCTTAGTAGTGATCAAAAACATTGTATCTTCAGAGGATAAAGATTTAAAAACGGAGGCGGAGAATTTTTTTAAAGAAGCTGACTTGATAGATGATCAGGATCAATTGATAATTTTTTGGGAAGATAAACAGCCCAAGAAAAGCGAAAAATTATTTAAATTTCTTTTAGAAAAAGCAGCCGTAGAAGAATTTTTAAATTTGAGTCCAAGACAGTTAGAAGTTTGGATTGAGAAAAAGTTTTCAGTGGTTGGCATGGAAATAACTAAAGCGGCTAAGGAAAAGATTATTCAATATTGTGGAAATAATTTAACTTTAATTAATCATGAAATAGATAAATTAATCAGTTACGTGGGGGAGAAAAAGAATGTCAGCGAGGATGACTTGGATAATTTGTTTAATTCAAAAATAGAAGCAGATATTTTTAAAACAATTGAAATGGTGGCTTCTAAAAATAAAAAAGGGGCTCTGGAGATGTTGCACCGACAATTGGATAAAGGTGATGACCCATTTTATATCTTGTCTATGTACATTTATCAGTTTAGAAATTTATTAAAGATTGCGGATTTATTTTATGCGGGTTGTCCTAATAATGTCGAAATAGCACGACTGACTAAAATACATCCCTTTGCTGTACAAAAAGGTTTAGCGCAGGTAAGGCACCTGAATTTGGCAAAGTTAAAAGAAGTTTATGCAACTTTGGAAAAGATTGATAGAGAAGCTAAGCTGGGGATACGAGAAGTTCGGATGGGCCTGGAGTTATTGATAGCTAACATATAAAAAAAATCCCGAGATACTCGGGATTTTTTTTATTTAGCTAAGCCTTTTACAGCTTTATTTAGTCTTGATTTGTAACGAGCGCCAGTATTTTTCTTTAGCACCTTTTTGCTGATAGCTTTATCCAGAGCTTTGATTGATTTTTTAAGCCATTCAGTAGCATTTTTAGGATCTTTGGCGGTAATTGCTTCCCGAGTCTTTTTGATGGCACTGCGGTAAGTTCCCTTAGTCTTTTTATTCTTAACAGTTTTGCGGTCAGTTACGCGCATGTATTTCTTGGCAGATTCTTTTATGGGCATATTGGATTAATCATTCGAGTTTGGCAGACAAAATCGAATTATTGTATTTAAATTTATGGTTTACTTAACTATTTGTATCATAGAGTGGATTTTTTGGCAAGAGAATGATAAGATAGACATGCTAACGTAAATTTTCAATATTCAATTTTCAAATAGCATTTGGCTTTGAAATACAGGAATGTTTTAGCAATATAACAATTTAACAATGTAGCAATATATTTAGTATGATTGCAAAATTAACCGGAAAAATTGAATATTCAAAGGATAAATGGATTATCGTAGATGTCTCAGGGGTGGGTTATAAAGTTTACTTGACCGACTTTGCTTTGGGAAAATTAGCTGGCTCAGAGGAAGGATCTTTTTATATTTTTACTTATGTGCGAGAGGATATTTTGGCACTTTATGGTTTCGTTAATTTGGAGGAAAAGGAGATGTTTGAATTATTGATTTCTATTTCGGGGATTGGTCCCAAGGCGGCGATGGGCATATTATCAGTGGCTGACCCGATTTCAATTAGGACTGCTATTTTAAATAATGATGCAACAATTTTAACTAAGGTTTCGGGAGTAGGAAAAAAGACCGCAGAGAGGGTGATTTTAGAGCTACAAAACAAAGTTGCCGATATGCCATTAGCTGACAGACGAGAGGCTTTGGCTGATAGCGAAACGATCGAAGCTTTAATGATTATGGGTTATAGCGCTTTCCAAGCTAGAGAAGCCCTAAAAAAAGCTCCAGCGGAATTAGAAAGTGTTGAAGAAAAAATTAAGTTTGCGCTGAGAGAGTTGGGACGGTGAAAATTAATTTAGTGTATTTTATGGAAAATAGTAGAGATGAATTTATCGAAAAAAATTCTCCTTGTGGAGGTTTTTTGCAATCTAATCAATGGATAAATTTTCAAAATAAAATTGGAATAAAAAATCATATTATTTCTGATAGAAATTTCTGGTCAAATATTTTGGAGTATAGATTACCAGGAGTGGGGAAATATTTTTATATCCCACGCGGTCCAGTTTTAGAAAAAGATATTACAGAAAATGAATTAAAAACTGTGTTGGGTGATTTGATTGAATTGGCAAAAATTAACAAAGCGGGATGGATAAGGGTGGATACTTTTGATGAAAGAATGAAAAAAATTCTCATGGATGGAAAAAATAAAATTGTAAAAGCGCCTCACGATATGCAGCCCAAGCAACTTTTTATTATTGATATTGATAAGGAGGAAGAGGAGATTTTAGCACAGATGAAGCCCAAGACTAGGTATAATATTAAGTTAGCCCAAAAAAGAGGGGTGACGGTGGTGGGTGTAGAAAGAAATGTTGATGAAAATATTAAAGTGGAAAAATTCTTGGAGCTAATAAAAAAAACAGCTAATCGCAAAGAGGTGGTTTTTCATAAACCAGATTATTATAAACAGATGTTACAAAATATCAGTGAGGATAATTTAAATTTATATTTAGCCACTTACAATAAAGATATTGTGGCGGGAGCTCTCTTGGTAACTTATGGGGAGATGGCCACTTATCTGCATGGAGCCTCAGCTGATAATTATAGAAATGTAATGGCGCCCTTTCTTTTGCAATGGGAGATGATTAAGATAGCTAAGGCCAAGGGATGCAAAAAATATGATTTTGGTGGAATCAGTATCAATGAAGAAAATAAGCTTCGAGAAAAGAAATGGCAAGGAGTAACTAAATTTAAACAAGGTTTTGCCAAGCAGACGGAAGCAGTTGAATTTTCTGGCAGTTATGATATCATAATAAATCCAATTAAATATTGGACTTATCGTGCTTTGCAAAAGATTAGAAGTATTTTTTAAATTTTATCCAAAAAGGAGGGTTTAAAAATGATTCCCAATCGAGAAAAAAGACCCTGGCATCGTTTAAATGTTTGGTATTTTTCCAGGCAAAATGGTTTTTCGAAAACAGCGCTAGCTTTAAAAGAAGCGCAAATATTTTTTTCATCCATCATGAGAAAGGATGGGCGTAAAGAATTTAGTCATGCTTATCGAGTGGCTCAAATTTTAATATTCCATGGGGTATTGGAAGATGAGATTATTGCGGCCGGGATTTTCCATGATCTTTTTGAAAATATCAGCTTTGAATTGTGGGGATATCTGGAAGAAGATTATGGTGAGGAAGTGGCTTTGATTGTCTGGCTATTGAGTCGTAGAGAGGGGGAAAGTGAAAGATATTATTTTGCTAGAATTGGTGAAGATGTAATTACCATTTTAGTAAAGATAGCGGATCGCTTACACAATTTGCGCAACATGACTAAAAATTTGGGTCGGAGTGATTTTTTTACCCTAGAACGTCTGATTGTGCAAATTGAGGAAACCTGGGAATACTTAATCCCAATGTCGGTGAGGGCTGCTGCGATTGGCTGCCAATATAAAAACTCTATTGAGGAGATGCACGAAGAGCTTTTGCGATCACTGGCGGATGCGCAGTGGGCAGTTGATAATTTTGAGTAAGCCTAGGATTAGATTCACTAAAACTAGGCTTCATTTTTTTATCCTTAAAGAGAATTAATTTTTTTATCTCGATACTATGTTAAATATTACAATTTTGTCAGTAGGTAAAATTAAAAAAGATTATTTTTTTCAGGCGATGGAAGAATATCTGAAAAGAATTAAACCTTATGTTGTTTTGAAAAATGAAGAATTAAAAGCAGAACCTTTTTTTGATAATTCAGATCGGGTAAAAATTAAAGAAAAAGAAGGAGAAAGAATAACTAATTTTTTGGAAAAATTTCCGCAAAGTAAAGTTTTTATATTGGATGAAAGTGGAAAAAATTTTAAATCAACTGAATTTAGCGAAATTTTATTTAAGTATGAAGCGGAGTCAATTATCTTGGTGATTGGGGGAACCTTGGGTTTAAGTGCAAATGTCCTAAGTTACAAAAATTCAATTAAGTTAAGTTTATCAGCAATGACCTTGCCACATGAGCTAGCGAGGGTTATATTATTGGAGCAGATTTATCGAGCCATTGCGATAAATAAAAATAAAAGTTATCATTATTAGGTAGTAACTAGTAGTTGGTAATTAGTAGCTGGTGACTAGTAACTAGTAACTGGTAAGATGAAAATAGATAATTTTAAAAATATGAAATATTTAATTAATTGGTTTTTTATTACGATAGCAGTTTTTGTGAGTGCTGAAATTCTTCCTGGTGTAGCAGTGGATAGTTTTTATACAGCTTTTTTGGTGGCAATTGTTTTGGGTATAATTAATACTTTTTTAAAGCCGATTTTAATGATCTTAACACTGCCAATTAATATTTTTACGTTGGGATTATTTACTTTGGTAATTAATGCCGGATTAATTTTATTGGTGCCAAAAATTATTCAGGAGGGTTTTGTAGTGGATGGTTTTTGGTATGCAATGCTATTTAGTTTGGTAATGTCGATGGTGCACTCAGTGTTGCATCACACAGGGAGAAAATAGACTTTGACTTTTAGTCGAAAATAGTGTATAATAGCAACAGGATTGATAAAAAATCCTTATAAATAGGGTGAATTCTCATGGGTGAGGATTCATTTTTTATTTTTTAAAATTTATGTCAGACGCCAATAAAATATTATTTAAAAAAAATGCAGTTAGCTCTAAGAAACAAATTTTAGAAATTTTGAGAGATCCTCAAATTTCTAAAATAGTTGATAATCACAGAGAGCAAAGAGAGCTAGTAACACAGTTTAAAAAATATAATAAAGGGGGAATAACAAAAAAAGAAGTCAAAACAATTTTGGGCGATTTTTATTATAACAAAAATGATTCTTTGGATAAAAATGAAGTAGGTGTATTGGCAAAAAAATTTGGACTGAAAGGTGCACATAAATATATCAGACCAGCCAGAGAGCAAGCCACAGATTTACTGAAAAAAAGTAATGTAGTGCGAAGAAGTGGTTGGGAAAACAGTCCCAAAAAAGAAACTACCACTCGGTCAAGCTGGATAACTCCCAGTACTGCAATTGGTAGGACAACTGGATATAGTCAGATGGGGAGACTGCACTAAATGATTTGGGATAAATTAAGTAGGGGGATTTAATTTTAGCGTGAGTAGAGTTATTTGACTTTTAGTCAAAAATGGTGTATAATTAAAGAAGTTAAGGTTTAACCTTAGCTTATATCAAGGAAAATAGGGTGAATTCTCATGGGTGAGGATTCATTTTTTATTTTTTAAAAACCAACTGGTCGATTGGTTTCAAGTGAATTTAATAAAATCACTCAAGAATTTAACCTATTAAAATAAAAATTAAAAACAAAAATATGGAAAAATTAAAAGCTGCTTTAAATAAGGATATTTTTGAATCAGATCATAATGAAGAAGGAAGATTTTCTATTCTATTATCTTTAGTGCCTCTTTTGGTGCTAACATTCTTTATGAATGTTGGTATTATATAATAGAAAAATCTAAAGCATAAATAAAAATCAACTATTTAATATAGTTGATTTTTATTTATGCTTTTTTGTGGTATAATTAATTTCAGATAGAACTGGTAGCGAGTGGTACCCCCTTATTTCCCCAAAAAGTTTCTTTTTCTCCGGCCTGCCCGCTAATGCCTAAATTGTATATAAGTTATGAATACGTATTAATACTTAAATTTATACTTAGATATAATTTCAATTAGTTGAGCTATGGCAGGCGGGCTTTTCGTTTCACACAGCAGCTACGAAAAAGAATCCTTTTTAGGGAAATAAACCCAATGTTGTAGGATTAAAACGGATTTTACTCGATATCATTTAGATAGAACCGAAAGTGAGTGGGCTAGAAAATGAATTTTAGCTAGTATTATTTAATAGAAATCATTTAGGGTGACTTTTTGAGTTGAACTTCAAGAGTTTAAATTTAGTAGTCATCAGATCAGGAGCCTTTAATTATTTTGTTTAAAATATGGCAATAATCGTAAATGATTTTAACATAAAAAAACAAGCAGAGGAGCTGGGGGTGAGTGTTTGGCAGGCACCTAGTTTTATGTTTTTGATGTTGGGTTTTTTTATTATTTTTATTATGACGGCGGTGTTTTTTGTTTCGCGAGCCTTTATTTCAGCAGAGTTTTTGGTAGTAGCTGAATCTCTAGTGGTAATTTGCGTGTTGTCGGTGGGAAATATCATTATTAGAAACATGGAAAAACTAGCTCAGGTAAATAGATTAAAATCGGAATTTATCTCTATCGTTTCGCATCAATTGAAAACTCCACTGACTGGTATAAGCTGGGATATTGAGCTTTTAGTTTCTCGTCACAATCAAGGATTATCGCAACGACAGGGTGAAATTATAAAAAGTATAGAGGCTTCAAATATTTTGATGGCAAAAATGGTCAATGATTTACTGGATGTGGCAAGAATTGACCAAAATAATTTTTTTACCAGAAAAGATGAAATTGATATTGTAGAATTGGTTAAAAAGGTGGCGGATAAAAACAGTGCATTGACTCAAAAGAATAAAGTAAAAATTAATTTATTGGTGGATGATAATCTGCCTAAGATTATTGCTGACGAAAAGAGAACCGAGGTGGTTTTGGATAACTTTATTTCCAATGCTATAAAATATAATAAGGAAAATGGTCGAGTAGACATTCGGGTGGCCAAAGACAATAATAAAGCCCTAATCTCCATAAAAGACACTGGAATTGGTATTCCTAAGAATGAACAATTACGAGTGTTTAATAAATTTTATCGCAGTAAGGAAGCGGCAATCAAAGAAACTGGCGGAACAGGATTGGGTCTCTATATCGCCAAAAATATTATTGAAAGAAGTGGTGGGAAGGTTAGCTTTCATTCAATAGAGGGGGAGGGCAGTGAGTTTCGCTTTTCTTTGCCCTTGGCCTAAAGAAATTTAATTAAGTTAAATATAATAGAACAATGTTATGGAAAAGAAGAAAATTTTAATCGTGGAAGATGATGTAACTTTAAGAGGGGTATTAAAAGAATTTTTAGAGGCAGAAAATTTTGAAATAGCTGTAGCTTCAGATGGGGAAGAGGGCTTAACTTTAATCAGAGAAATCAAGCCGGACATGGTTTTATTGGATATAATTTTGCCTAAGAAAAATGGTTTAGAGGTTTTAAAAGAAATAAAGGCAGACAGTGAATGCTCAGATATTCCAATAGTGCTTTTGACTAATCTGGGAAGCTTGAGTGATATTGAAAATGCGCTTGCTTTGGGAGCAACTACTTATTTAGTTAAGGGGGATTATCAAGTTAAGGAAATTGTTGAAAAAATAAAAGGAATTTTAGCAATAAAATAAGGATAATGTTAGCGGTGAGTGAATCTAGTATTGTGGGATTGAAATAATTATTATTTAATTACCATTTAATAGTCGACTTAAAATAAAAAAATAAACAAAAATGAGAGTAGAAAATAAACAATTAAAAGATTTCTTATTAGATAGCGAGATATTGGACCCCAAGGAGATTGAGCGGGTTTTTGATTATGCGCAGGAAAATGATCGGGTGATGGGGGACTTGTTAATAGAGGAAAAATTAGTTTCTAGTGAAGATTTAAATAAGCTATATGCCTATATTTTAGGGATACCCTTTGTGGATATCGGGAAGGAGACTATTTCACCAGATATTTTAAAAATAATTCCAGAGCCAATTGCTAAGAAATATAAAATTGTAGCTTTTGATAAAACGGATAGTAATTTGAAGGTGGCCATGCTTAATCCGGACGACCTGCAAACAATTGAGTTTATCAAAAAGAAAACGGGGTTAGCGGTAGTGCCTTGCCTGACTACGGAAGAGAGCATTGTTACAATTTTAAAGCAGTATGAAAAAAGTTTAAAAGCAGAGTTTGGTGATATGATTGGCGCGGAAGAAGGGGGAGACAATATTACTAAAGGTGCGGTAGCAGAAAAGAATGATAAGGGTTCAGATAAAAAATTGTCAAAAGAGGCGGAGGATTTGCCGGTGATAAAAGTGGTAGATACTTTAATTAAGCACGCTATTTTGGAATCAGCCAGTGATATTCATATTGAGCCGGATGAAAAAGAGATCCGGGTGCGTTATCGTATTGATGGAATTTTGCATGATGCTATGATTTTACCGCGAAAGATTGCTTCAGGAATTATTGCTCGTATTAAAGTGTTGGCTAATTTAAAACTGGATGAGCATCGTTTACCTCAGGATGGGCGGTTTAAAATAATTAATGATGAATATAAAATTTCATTTCGAGTTAATATTTTGCCAATATTTGATGGAGAAAAAGTGGTAATGCGTTTATTGGATGAAACTTCCAAAGGTTTGACGCTGGAAAAAATGGGACTTCAGGGTGAGGCACTGGAGATTGTCCACCGAGAAGTAACTAAGCCCAATGGAATGATTTTAGTTACCGGACCAACGGGTAGCGGTAAAACTACCACACTGTATACAATAATGGATATTTTAAATACTCCACTGGTTAACATTAGTACTGTGGAAGATCCAGTAGAATATCGGATGCCCAGAGTTAATCAAACACAGATAAACTCAAAAATAGGCTTAACTTTTGCGGCGAGTCTAAGAGCTTTGCTTCGTCAGGACCCAGATATCATTATGGTGGGGGAAATTCGAGATGAGGAAACGATGGAAATTGCTATGCATGCGGCGATGACCGGGCATTTAGTGTTATCAACCTTGCACACCAATAGCTCAGCTGGAACTTTGCCTAGACTTTTGGATATGGGAGCGGAACCATTTTTAGTGGCGTCAACGACCAATGTGGTTATCGCTCAGCGTTTAGTGAGAAAACTCTGTAATGAATGTCGGGTAGAATACTTTTTGGATAAAAAAGAAGTGGCGGTTTTAAATAAGAGTATTGATACGGATAAGATGTTAAAAATTTTGGAAAGTGTTGATTATATTGAAAAAGATAAATTGAATATTAAGAAGGGTTGGGAAGCGATAAAGTTTTATAAGCCGGGCGGTTGCAAAAGATGTAATAATGAAGGATATAAAGGTAGATTGGGAATTTACGAAGTCTTGGAGGTAGGTGAGGAAATAGAAAAATTAATTACCCAAGCTGCTTCAGCAGAGACGATAGAAAAAAAATCTACGGAGCTAGGGATGCTAACAATGATAGAGGATGGATTTACTAAGGCAGTGCAAGGAGTGACTTCGATAGAGGAAATATTGAGAGTAACTAAAGAATAAGTTTAGTATCTTAGAATAAAAGCAGTATTCACTAAATAGAATTTAAATTAAAAAAAGTTAAGATTTACAATGGATAGCGCGTTTAATCAACAAAGCAAAGACAAAAGAATAGAAAAAAGTAAAAGCCCCCAAATTGATAGCTTGGAGATTCTTTTGTATTCCAAGGGAAAACGACGGAGCAATTTTTTTGTAGGAAAATCCCCCTTATATTTTGATTGTAATGATAAGGAGGCGATATTGGCAGCTGATCGATCTGGCGCGGATAGATTCTTTGATAGTCTTAATTATAAAATAGCAAAGAAATATACTCAATCAGGAGGAAACAGAGAAGATTATTTATTTATTCAATATGAGAAATTTATCGAAAAAGTTTTAGATTATCAAGATGATTTAAGGGATAAGAAGCAACTTATTTTGGATAATCTTTCCATTGTAAGATTATGGAATACCTCTATCTTGGCCGCTATTATTATCGGAATGATTTCTATGTCATTTATTTATCGATATTTAGGAACAGGAGCTACAGCGGAAGATTTTGGTGATACGGCAGCAGTAGCGGGAGATTACACGGAGGCAGTTGTTGCCAAAGAGGAATGGACCGAAGAGCGGGAGGCTGAATATTTAGCAGAAATGGCAGGATATTTGCAGTCAGAGGCTGATCGGGATTTTAATATTCGAGCTAAAGAACTGGTGGCGGGTTATCCAATTGCCGATATGATGCCCTACATTATCGAAAAGGACCAGCGGGTGGCGGCCTTTATGATTGCGATTGCGAAAAAAGAGAGCAACTGGGGAAAGCGAGTGCCAGTTTTAGATGGGGAGGATTGTTTTAACTACTGGGGTTATCGTGGAATTCGAGAGGCGATGGGGACAGGTGGACATACTTGTTTTGATGGCAGAAAAGATGCAGTAGATACAGTGGCTAAAAGAATTCAAGAATTAATAGAGGTATATGATCGAGATACCCCTGAGGAAATGGTAGTTTGGAAATGCGGAAGTAATTGTGCTGTTACGGGCGGTCAGGTTGCAGCTAATAAATGGATTAGCGATGTGGATTTAATTTTAGAAAAATTAGTTCAAGAAGATTAATCACCTCGGTGCTTTAAGACATAACCAAAAGCATGAATTTCCCCATGAATAAAGGGGATTTTTGTTTTTTTGGAGATTAGCGAGGATTTAAGAAATATTTAATTTAGTGCGGAAATTGGAATGAATAAATTAGAGGCAGCAGCCTGTGGATAACTTCTTTGACAGGGCTCAGGGCTTTGGTATTATAGAGTCTGTGTGCATGAAGAAGGCGTAACTATTAATAAAAGCTGCTTATGCGTAAAAATCCTTTGGATTTTTGTAAACATTTAGGAAAAAAGGTAAAAAACTATAATAAAAAAAGAGAAAGTTTACTGGCAACCATAGCGTTAATCATTATGGGCTGTTTTTTTTACAGTAATTTTGAAGGAAAAGACCTAATTGCTCAGGTACGGGCTAATGGCGAGGGTGAATTTTATCAAAAAATAGAATTTAATATAGACTACTTGAAGGAAGATGCTGTTCAATCGGACTTTGGATTAGAAAGTGATGTTCTGAACAAAGAAATTGAGCTCAATAAATATAATCTAGCGGTCAATAATTTGGAAAATGAAATAAGAGATTTGACCAAGGATTATCCAATTGAGATAATGGCCGATGAAATTGCTCATTTTGATAGTAAGGTGGCAGCTTTGATTGTTGGGATTGCGAAAAAGGAAAGCAATTGGGGAATCCATTCACCTTCCAAAAACGGACAAACCTGTTATAATTACTGGGGATATAAGGGGGCTGGTTCTAGGGGGGCTGCTTTGGGTTATAGTTGTTTTGGTTCTCCAGAGGAGGCTATTGAGATTGTGGGTGGGCGAATAAATCACTTGGCTACTCAAAATATTGATACTCCTCAAAAAATGCTGGTCTGGAAATGTGGTAGCAGTTGCGCTGGTCATGATCCAGCGGGGGTGAGGAAATGGGTAAGTGATGTGACTATTTATTATAATAAAATTAATAAAATAGCTTCCTAGAATGAGAGTTAATTTGAATTAATTCAAAAATAGGGACTTAATTTTCAAAATAAAATGTATCAACGTCTAAACGCTCAAGAATTTGAGGAATTATTTACAAAAAATCAGGATGCTTTAGAAATTATTGATGTTAGGGAGGAATATGAATTTAATGAGATTAGGATAAAGAAAGCTAAGATTATTCCTATGGATGAAATCCCAAATAGATTAGCTGAAATTAATTGGGAGAAACAGGTAATCCTGGCTTGTCGTAGTGGTAGTCGTAGTGGATACATTGCTCAATATTTAGATAATATGGGCAAACAGGTATTTAACTTGGAGGGCGGAATAGCCTTATTGGCTCAAGTGGCCCCTGATTGCTTAGAAAAGTAAAATAAAAAATTGTGAAAAATAAAAAGATTATTATTAGTGTGCTGGTAGGGGTAATATTTTTTTTAATTGGAGCAATTGCTTTTTTGCGGCGAGAAAAGGAAGTTTTGATATATGAGAATGAAAAAGGAGAGGAGTCAGCAGTTGTTAACAATGAATTGTCATCAATGACAAGTATGGAATCGTTAGCTGAGGAAGATAAACCTGCAAAGGAGAGTCCGCAAAGTGAGCCAGTCAATAAGGAAAGCTCATCAAATAAGGTTGAAAAAGAGACAACTGCGGAGATAAATCCATTGGATAAAGAGGAAAGCGATTTAGTGATAAAAAAACGTAAGGTTTCGTGGGGTTTCCAAGCAGCAAACAGTAGAAAGATTGATACTATAGTTTTGCACTCTTCTTATAATATATTGGGAGGTGATGAATATTCAGTAGATATGGTCATTGAGGAATATCGTCAATATAGTGTGGCTGCTCATTATCTAATAGATCGAACTGGTAGCATCTGGCAATTGGTTTCGGATGGTGATATTGCTTATCATGCGGGAGAGAGTCAAGTTCCAGATGGTCGAACGGGTGTGAATAATTTTTCTGTAGGTATAGAATTGTTAAATACTAAAGAGGATAAATTTACCAAGGCTCAATATCAGGCAGTTAATGATTTAATTGATTTGTTGAAGGCTAAGTATCCAATAAAATATATTTTAGGCCATAATCAGATAGCTCCAGGAAGAAAAACTGACCCTTGGAATATGGATTGGGATAAAATAACGGATTTAAATTGAGAATGTATCAACTTTAGTAGGTGTCGGTTTTGAAATAACTCAACAATAGTCTGATTTAAAGCGATTTAATAGTATGCAAATAGAGATTCAAATAAAGGATAAACAAGTCAAACTAACCTTAAATGATAGAGGGGTTGTTTTGGCGGAAAGCATTTTGGAAAATAGTGCTAATTTGAGTGAAAAACTTTTATTAGAGATAGACGCTCTTTTACGTCGAAATGATTTATCCCCTCAAGATATCGAGAAGATGGATGTTGGTTCAACTATTTCGGATGATTATACTAGTGTGAGGATCGCTAAAGTGGTAGCAGAAGTGTTTAATCATAGGGATAAAATAGTAAACTGTTAATAAGTTGTGGATAACTTGTGGATTAAATCAGTACTTTTGACTAAGCGTTAAAAATGTGCTACAATAGGTTTGTAATAGGGTGAAGTGCCGAATTCCGGCAGTTCGCTTTTTTATTTCTCTAGCTTACCTATAGTACCTATAGTGAATATACTTATATAGGTACTTAAACTAAAAAAATATGATATTTGAAGATACTTATTATGTAAAAGATGTTTCCAGGATAATCGACCGAGATAAGTCGACTATTTTTCGTTGGGAAAAAGAGGGAAAAATTAATTCTCCTAGGAGAGATAGCCGCGGTTGGAGAATCTATACTAAATATGATGTTGAAAAGATGAAGCGGTTAGTAAGTGAACTCGCTAGAATGTACAACTAAGAAAGAGCGGTCTGGTCAATTACAAAAAATATCCAAATATAAAGATGCAAAAAAATAAAAATAAAAATAAAATAGGAAAACTACCAAAGAAATCTATGAAAAAAGGTTTTTTTGCGTGTTTATTTGGAAAAAGAGCAAAAAAAACTGAAATTGCTGAGATGAAGAATATCCAGCCGCAATCAGTGGGCGATTTTTTGAGTAATTATGAGCTAAAGAGTAAAAAAAGCTTAGGTAGGAAATATAGAACAAGAAAGCTATTGCTTTTGGCAGTTGATCTTTTTGCCAAAACTATAAAAATGTTGGTAAAATTTTCCTATTGGTCATTTTTAAGAGTAACGGCAATTGGGATAATGGCGGTTTTAGTTTTTAGTAGCAACACTGGCGTGTTGAGTGCTCCGCAATCAAAAATGGTTTCTACTCAAAAAGAGTGGGAGAGAGGAACCCTGGAAAATGTTAGTACTACTAGCTCTCAAGATGCGATTCAGTTAAAATCAGACGGAACTTGGAATGCTCGAACTTGGGCTCCTACCCCGGATGTTATTTCCTTTGGTTCATCTTCGGTAATGGTGGATAATTATCTTTATGTAACCAGAGGTTTTGCAGATAAATCTTTTTATCGTTATAACGTAGCCGAAAACAAGTGGGATATTTTGGCTGATCTTCCTCAGGCTACGCATTATGGTTGTGATTTATCTTATGATAATAATGGAAATATTTATTTTATCTTCGGAGGTTTTTCTAAGGAATTTTACAAATATAATATTGAAGAAAGTACTTGGACAAAATTACCTGATTTATTGGACACTGTTTATACTGGGGCGAGTATGGAATTTAATGGCACAGATATGTTTGTCACTCGTGGACAAGGTTTTTCTGATTTTTGGAGATTTGATATTAGCGAAAATATGTGGTACGGAATAAATCCAATTCCTGGAACCTTAACAAGTGGCAGTAGTATGGTATATGGTGAGAATGGTTACATGTATATTACTCGTGGCTCTGCAACAAATACTCTGTATCGTTATAATATAGCGGCTAATGATTGGGTGGCTGCGCCAGCGATGACCGCTGCACCAGTGACACTAACTGGTGAGCAGAAAGGAGTTTTTTACAATAATTATATCTATTTCTTGGTTTCCAATAATACTACCACTTTTATAAGATATAGTATCACCGGTAATAATTGGACAACTTTAGCCACCTCACCGCAGACCAACAATATGTCCTCTTTAACTTTTAATCCAGTGGATAATCTTATCTATGCCATTCGGGGAAATTCAACTTATAACTTATGGAAATTTGATCCCAATAGTGGAGCAACGGGAACATGGGTGGGGCCAGCTGATTTACCAGCTGTTACAGCAACTGGAGCAGATTTTATTTGGAATAAAGTAACGGGGGCTGGGGCTTATGTTTACGCTTTGCGAGGTGGAGCGAATAGTTTTTATCAATATGACATAGCGGCTAATACTTGGACAAGTAAGGCTAATGCTTTAGCTAGTTTTAGTTATGATACCAAGGGGACATATCATAATGGAAATATTTATATTCCACTAGGAAATAATACCACCACTTTTTATCGCTATAATGTAGCGGGTAATAGTTGGAGTGCTATGACGGTAGCCCCTGGAACATTAGGTTATGGAAGTAGCGCAATCTATAACAGTAGCGATGGATATATCTATGTGAGTCGAGGAAATGGAACTAATAATCTTTATCGTTACGATATTGCCGGTAATAGCTGGGCGACAATGACAAGTGCGGTAATTAGTGGAGGCGCTGATTACCGAGCCTATGTAGGAAGTCGTCTAGAGTCTGATGGTACCAATCTTTATATGATGCCTGGCGATGGAGAGACAGCTTTTTTACGTTACAATGTGGTGGGTAATACTTGGACAGAGTTAGCGCCAACATCCTTTGCTCAATATTATGGGACAGATATGTCATATTATAATGGTAAGATTTACGCTTTGGCTGGATATTACAAAGATGAAACTTGGGAATATGCTATTGCGACAAATTCTTGGAGATTACTACCTAACAATCAAAAATATGTATATGAAAGAGGGCCATATAATGGAGCTTGTTTAGAATACATTGGTAATAATTCATTTTTAGCTGCTCCTGGTTTTGGCTTGGTAGATGTTTGGAGTTATACCTTGGGGACTAATAATTATTTATCAAGCGGAGATTATATCAGTGAAGATACGGATTTATCCTACGTTTCTTCTTGGGTTTCCCTAACAGTTAATCAGAATTCTCCAGCTAATACTAATATTATTACAGAAACTAGAACTGGTAGTGATGGAGAGACTTGGTCAGCCTGGCAAGCAGTTACTGGAAGCACAATTAATTCACCAGTAAACAGATATATCCAAGTAAAATTTACGCTTAGCACAACGGATGGAGCAAATACTCCAACAATTTATGATTATACTATTGCCTATAATAGTGAAGATAATGATCCTACTAATCCTAGTACAGTAAATGCTTATTCACAGCGAATTGCGGGAAGTGCTTTAGTGAGTGGAGATAGCTATAAACATGCTCATCCATATTTCACCTGGAATGATGCTGCCGATAATGAGTCAGGAATTGATGGATATTGGGTTTATTTTGGTACTGACAGTGGTGCTGATCCAGAAACTCAGGGTTCCTATACGACTACTCCTGAATATTTGGTTAGTTTACCAATGCAAACTGGAAGTTATTATTTAAAAATTAAAACTAAAGATAATGATGGAAATGTTAGTAGTAGTGCTTTTGGTGCTTTTACTTATGAATATTCCGGGGTATCTCCTTATTTAACTGAAGAAAGAACTAGTGAGGCAGATTTTCTATCAGGAACTATGGATAAAGTGAGCGCTAAAAGTGACGGATCATTTAGATTAAATTCTATCAATGGTTTTTGGAATGAAAAAAGATTATCTTATGCTCCAGCGGGATTGCGTTATGGTTCAAGATTAGCTTATGTAGAATCAAGTAATAAAATTTATGTTTTAAATGGAAATAATTCCACAGCTTTTTATTCTTATGATATAGCAACAGATGTGTGGACGACTTTAAGAACAGCTCCACTTAATGCTTATTATGGGAGTTTTTTGGTGGCGGGTCCTGAAGGCTATCTTTACGCTACTAGGGGAGCGGATCAATCAGATTTTTGGCGTTATGATATTGCAGCTAATACTTGGGAATCAGTAAGTAATGCATCCAAGGTATTTACCTACGGTGGATCATTGCAATATGATGGCAGTCGTTATATTTATGGCTTGCCAGGCAATGACGATGCTTTCTATCGTTATGATACTCAAAACAATGTGTGGAGTAATTTGGAAAATGCGGAGTTTGGTAACCCCAATGAAAGTGATGGGCAGAGGGTTTACGAAGGATCATACACCGCTTATGATAACAGCAATACAATTTACGCTTTGCAGGGAAATAATTATCCTTATTTTTCTAAATATTCTATTGGCAGTGGCCAATGGTCTACTTTAGCGAAGGCACCGGTAGGAATTTATAATGGAGGAAGTTTGACCTATGATACGAATACAAATGCAGTTTATATGCTTAGCGGAAAAATGCGTCAAAATTTCTTTAAATATGATGTAAATTCTAATACCTGGAGTGAGCTCCCAATAATCCCTTCTTCAGTTTCTTACGGTGGTTCTCTTAAAGCGGTGGGGAATTATATTTATGCAATTAAAGGAGATGGTTCAACGGCTTTTTATAAGTTTAATATTGATGAAAATTCTTGGGAGGCACCTCAAAAAGGTTTTTTCGGGCCATCGGATATTGCCGGTGGAAGTAACTTTGGATTTAACTACGGTACTAATTTAACTAAAGATGAGAATAATAATATTTATATTGCCAGAGGAAGCAGTGATAACACTTTTGGAAAATATAATTATCAAACTGGTGAATTTATACAGCTAGCCAAGACTCCGGTAGGAATTTATAATGGCTCAGCGATGGTCTACAATGAAGATGAGGGATCTATTTACCTTACTCCCGGGGCGATTCGCACAGTCAGAAGCGGTAGTGTTAACAACTACTTTATGAAATATACAGTGGCAACAAATAGCTGGGAAGTTATTACCACTGACAGAATTCCACTTCAAACTGGAGCTGGCTCCAGGATGACTTATGACGGAAGTCGATATATTTATTTGACTCGTGGAACCGCGGGAAGTAACAATTGGTGGAGATATGATACCACTGCAGCAGCTGGATCACGTTGGTCAGGATTACTTAATACAATTGTTAACTGGAATCAGGGAGGAGATTCCGACATTCTTTATAAAGATGGATATATCTATTCTACTCGTGCTCAGACTCAAAATACTTTTTGGCGCTATGACGTTGCTGCTGGAACCTGGTTACAAAGAGCCAATACGCCAGCCACAATTGGAG
>JBAQFQ010000012.1:0-7334 GCA_049287345.1 Candidatus Moraniibacteriota bacterium | reverse complement strand
GTTTTTATTTCTGACATTTCTCCAAAGACCTCAACTATTTCCACATTGATTTTTTTGGCTAAGCCATTTTGGTTGATGAAAATATAGTTTTCATTTTGACTGATGGTCACAGCAGAGAGAGGTAGGATTAAATTTTCTGAACTTTGAGCCAAATAATTTATATCAAAATTTACATTAATTACGGAACCAATGTTAAATTTCTTACTGTCTGTTGGCAAAGCTTCTACTAAAAATCTTTTCGTACTCTCATCAGCCTGAGGAGAGATAAGACTTATTTTTCCTGGCAAAGAAAGATTATTTTGAACAAAGGAAACCGGGTCACCTATTTTTAAATAAGCCAGGTCATGACTATCTGCATAAAAGCTGATTTTAGTTTCTTGCGGACGTGCGATAGTGGCAATTGCCTGCCCAGCGCTAACAGAATCACCTAAGGAAACAAATTTTTGGGTAATGGTGCCAGAAATAGGCGCACTGATAAATTGTCCATCAAGAGCGCCCCTTAGATTGCTTTGGGCTGCTAAAAGATTAATCTGGGCAATTTCTTTAGCTTTTTTATTAGCATAATTGTCATCTTTGCGATAAGCATCACGCAAAAGCTTATAATTTTCCAAAGCGGAAGAGGCAGCGAGCTCCAATGCTTGAATTTGGCTATTTTTTAAGCCATTTTCGCCAAAACTCGAGATTGTTCCATTGGTGTCTAGTGTTACTAAGCGTTGCCCAGTGGTAACGTTCTTTCCCAAATCAAAGTTTAAACGAGTTACTGTACCACTAGTGGTCGCTGTTAGGGTAGCTTCTTGCTGACTAGCAACAATAGCTGGGTAGGACATATTTTTTTTGAAAGAACTGCTTTGAGCAGCTGTTTGCACAGAAACAGTCACGGGCTTAACTTCGAGAGTTTCATCTGCGACTGGTTTTTTTTGTGAAAACCTAAAAGCCAAGGTGGCAATAATAGCGATGATAATAATAGAGATAATTAATTTTGATTTCATAAATATTTATTAATTAGATTTTTGATTAAAAATGTTACTTAGTTTTTCATCTTCTTGGTCTAAGAAGATAGATAATTTTTGCATGAATTTAATATGATCCTCAATTTCTTTTTTGGTAAAAAATCTATCTTTAGCCAAATGAAATTTATCTATTTTCTTTAAAACTTTCTTTATTTGAGCTCTTCCCCGCGGGGTAATCTTTAAAAAAGTTTCGCGGTGATCCTGACTGGTTGAGCTTTTTTCCCTAGTAATCAGGCCATTTCTTTCCAAGACATGGAGGCGTTGAGTGATATTGGACTTACTTTTTCCGGTTAGCAAAATGAGCTCTTTGGCAGTAACGACCTTTTTATTTTGCAAATAACCGAGAATTCGCATAGCAGAAAAGGATAATCCCATAGGGCTAAAAATATATTTATTAGCCATGGATTCAATTTTTTCTCCGATAAAGATAAAATCTTCGGATGGAATACTGATACATTTCATAGATTAATTATTTTTAAAAAATATATTTATAGAGCTGCTTATGACTAAATTAGTTTACCCGTAAACTATTTTTTTGTCAATAGTTTTTATTTACTTCGGGTTAGTTTACTTAAGCGGGGGGATATATTACAATTAAGTAAATAAGGGCTTTAAAAAGGTCACTTGTTTAAATTAATTTAAGCTCAAACTAATAATTTAGCGGAGTTTAAAAGTTATGACTAAGAAAGTTTATAACAGAATAAAATTAATATTAATTAGCCTGGTGGGACTGGGTATTTTTGGCATGGTGGGAATTCTTTTATGGAATAATTTTCGAGATAACCAACTCAGTGATAAGCTGATTATAGAGGGTGGAGAAATTGATTATCTAGAGGAGGATGAGAAAATGGAAGCTATCTTGCCAGTAGATAATGTTTTGCCACCACCGCCACCACCGGACATGCAAAGAATGAAAACTAACGGTTGTGTAGCGGATGGACTTTTAAATGATTATGTCGATGGCACAGATGGGGTGATCAAGATGATTAATCGTTCCAAATGTTATTATTTGCATCGATCAATCGAAACTTGGTTAGAACCACCAGATTTTGAAAAAATTCAGGAGAATATGGCTAAAGTTGAGAAAAAAGACTTAGTTTATGGGATGTTTATCGCGGAGGCGATTGATACTAAAGCTAAATATTATTATGCCGTAGGGGAGCGAGAGTTTGATTTTGATCGAATGTGTCGACAGGGGAGTAAAAATGTTTGGGGGGAGCATACTTGTAAACCTTCTTTAGCTAAAAAAGAATATCAGCGTTATGTCTTGGATATTACTCGCCGAGCGATGGATTTGGGTGTGCAAAGTTTTATGTTTGGGCAGGTTTTTTATCAGGACTATATTTCTGACCCAGCCATTGGTGATGTGTTGGAAAAAATGAGAGCTTATGCTAAATTACGTGGAATGGAAATTGTGATTGGCGCCCAAACTAATGATATCGAAGATGAAAAATATCTGCGGCAATTTGATTTTATTGAAGGAGGCGTGGGGATAAATCCAGATGGGACCGTGGAAGAGGGGCCTTGTTATTCGCGGTGGTGGAAACAAGAAGGTGATTGGTGCTGGGCCCTGCTTTGGCATGATAAATTTAAAAGCAAAGCTAACAATGTCTTTACTCATTTGGACTGGAGTGGTAAAAAGGGAGATGATATGAGTAATTTTTCCTTAATGAGTAGGGAAGAGCGGGAAGCCGCGCTGCGGAATTTAGATAGCTATTTCGCAAAGCGGGATGTAGGCTTTTTGATGCCGATGCTGGCGGTGTTACCTAAAGATAATGGCGGCTGTCATGGAAAGTCAAAGCATTTTTACTCAGCTGATAATAAATATTCCTGTGATGATGAAGATGTTATTAATAGCTTACTGGGAGAGTAAGCTGTTGTGATTTTTTAAGTGTTAAAAGTGTGGTAGCTGTTAAAAATTTGAATTTCGAATTTTGAATTTCGATTCAATTTATAATGATTAAATTTATCAAACAAAGTTAAACTTTTTAGTATTTTTTAAAAATTATTTAATTTAAAAATTAAGATTTGATTCAAAATTCAAAATTTAAAATTTAAAATTCAAGTATGAATATTATTGAAATTGAAAGCAAAGACAATCAAAAGATAAAAGAATTAAAGAAATTAAAATTAAAAAAATATCGAGACAAGTCTGGTTTTTTTTGTGTAGAAAATTGGAAAATAATTCAAGATGGCTTGGTGAGTGGTTTTGTTTTTCAGGAATTATTTGTAACGGATGTCTTTTTCAAAAAAAATGAAGCAATGTTAGCTGAAATTTTTTTGCAAAATAAATTAACTAATCTAATTGTAATTCCGGAAAAATTAAATAGTGTGTTTTCTGCACTAGATACGCCGCCAGGAGTAATAGCTGTCTACAAAAAGATTGCTCAAAATTTCACTTGGGACAAGCCCTTTGTCTATTTAAATAAGATTGCTGACCCTGGAAACTTGGGAACAATTTTAAGAAGTGGGGTGGCTTTTGGTTTGGAAAATATCATTTTGGATAGTAGCTGTGTGGATTTGTATAATGCTAAAACTATCCAGGCAGCTAAGGATGCAATTTTTAAATTAAATATTCAAGAGGATAATAGTGGTGAAATTATTGGAGAAATTAAAAAAAGAGGCATAAAAATTTATGCCACCAATGTGGAAAAAGGCCGAGATTTAAAAGAAGCTTTAGCTGAAAAAAAAGAGAATTATTGTTTAATCTTGGGTAATGAAAGTAGCGGAGTTTCTCCGGAGCTTTTAGGCGTAGCTGATGAACTAATTAATATTAGAACTAGCAATAAGATCGAATCTTTAAATGTGGCGGTCAGTGCCGGGATAATTTTTTATGAACTTTTTAATCTACCTACGTCCAAACTTCGGTAGACGAATTTGTTTTGAGTAGCTTGTTGAAAGTAGGGTACGGGGCTGGCCCCGAGGTTAATACTTTTTATTGCTAAATAAAATAAAGCTTTAAAAAAGTACGGAATATAACACGACAAATAAAATTAGATTAACAAAAGCGTGTCTTTGCTGAAATTTTTTGGAGTAAATAGTTTTTATTACTAAGTCTTTGGAGATAAGTAGCATTATAATTAATGCCAAAGTCCAGGTTAATTTATCGGATTGTCTTTTGTCTATCTTTACCCACGCCATCTTTTGGTCTTTAGTAGTTTCTATAATAGAGTTTTTGCTGACGGTTGTCAGTTGATAATTTTTTTTATTAATTTCATTTAATCCTGCCGCACTTCCCAATACTTTCTTTTCGGGAGTACCAAAGACAGTAACAGTGATGACTGATTTTTTGTTATTAATAATGCCATTATTGCGGGCGATACCGATTTCACTAAAATTGGGATTAAGAATGTTTTTTCTGTGAGCGGGGCTATCCATCCAGGCAAGATGTTCTTCTTGGGGATCAAGATAGTTTATCGCTAAATTTTCCCCAGCATATTTGTAATGATATTGGTTTTTATTAAACCAGTACCAGGGTGTTATTCCCTGGGGAGAGGTGTGAGAAAAATAATGATTTTGAACCATGTCCGTAGCCTTACTTTGTGCCACCTTGGAAAGGGTGGCATTTTCTATCAATGGGAGGAGGTTATTGTCTAGGCGACTACTATTTATCAGTTTGAGGACATTTTCGTTGTTGATTTCTGGGGCAGCCAAGGAGAAATTGGGAGAAAATAAGCTCAAAAAAGCACCTACCGTAAGGAAGGCAATGGCAAGAAAATTTAATTTTAGGAGTGGTTTTTTCATTTTTTAGATAAAAAAAGCCGTTTCACCCATTGATTTTAGCCAATTTTTGGCCAAAAACTGCGAAACGACGCGATCTTTTAACTTTTCTAATTTCACTACTACAGATTAATTATAGCATAAAATAAGAGAAAAAGCAAGGAAGGTCATATTAACAGGCTAGCATTTTAACATTTTAGCAGGGAGGCCTTGTTTTTGGGAAATAAATCCAATGTCGCAGCATTAAAATAGACTTTGTTCAATATCACTTAAACGGGTTAAAATGATTAAGGGCTTTCAAAATTAAAAATGATATGTTAGAATAAGTAGGTTAACAAGCAGCTCGACTGTTTGGTGAACATAAAAAATTACTAAAATAACAATAAATTTTCTAATAAGATTTGCGTATCTTTGCTTTATGATGCGTAACTTCTTTTGTTTTATATGGCTACAGCAGACACTACAAAAAGTTCCTATGGAGCGAAATCAATTCAGGTTTTGGAAGGCTTGGAACCAGTGAGAAAAAGACCAGGTATGTATATCGGGGGAACTTCGCTAGAAGGTTTACATCATTTGATTTGGGAAGTGGTAAATAATTCCATCGATGAAGCCATGGGAGGGCATTGTAATGATATTAAAGTGGAGCTTTTGCCAGATAATATTGTTCGAATTACTGATAATGGGCGAGGAATACCGGTAGAGACTCATCACCAAACCAAGAAATCAACTTTGGAAACCATCATGACTGTCTTACATGCTGGTGGTAAGTTTGGTGGAGAGGGTTATAAGGTATCTGGGGGACTTCATGGAGTAGGTGTTTCTGTGGTAAATGCTTTGTCTGTGTGGACTAAGGCTGAAATTAATCGAGATGGTTTTGTTTGGACTCAGGAATATAATCGTGGTAAGCCCAAAGGTGGGGTAAAAAAGGGAGAGAAGACAAAAATTACTGGAACAGCTATTACTTTTCAAGCAGATCCAGAGATTTTTCCTAAAATTGAATACAGTTGGAAAAAGGTGATGGATTATGTGAGACAACAAGCTTATCTAACTAAAGGTGTTAAAATTGTTTTAGAAGACAAGCGAAAAGTAGAAGATGAAAAGCGAGATGCTTATCGAATTCGAAGAAGTGGATTTTATTTTGATGGAGGAATTGTTTCTTTTGTAAATTATCTAAATCGAGGCAAGGAGATTAAAAACTCTATACCTTTTTATGTGGATAGAGAAATGGACGGTGTCCAGGTAGAAATTTCCATGCAGTACACTGCAGGATTTAAGGAACACGTTTATTCTTTTGCTAACAATATTTATACCGTAGAAGGCGGAATGCACGTAACTGGTTTTCGAACAGCCCTAACTCGTTCTTTAAATAATTATGCTAAGAAAAATAATCTTTTAAAGGCTAAGGATGAAAGTTTGACTTCAGAGGATACTCAAGAGGGTTTGACCGTGGTGATTAATGTAAAATTAAGAGAGCCTCAATTTGAAGGACAGACCAAGGCTAAATTGGGAAATGGTGAAGTGAAGGGAATTGTTTCAGCGGTTACGACAGAAGCTTTGCAAGATTATTTTGATAATAATCCAAAAGACGCGAAAGAAATTATTGGAAAATGTGTTTTGACAGCTAAGGCACGTTTGGCCGCTCGAGCAGCCAAAGATGCAGTGGTTCGAAAAGGTCTCTTGGAAGGAATGACTTTGCCTGGAAAATTGGCAGATTGTTCTAGTCGAAAAATGGAAGAGACTGAATTGTATATTGTGGAGGGAGACTCTGCTGGTGGTAGTGCTAAACAAGGACGAGACCGAGAGTTTCAAGCTATTTTGCCACTTAGAGGAAAATTGGTGAATGTAGAAAAAACTACTTTGGATAAAGTGGTTAAATCTGACTCATTGAAACCGATTATTATTGCACTAGGAGTGGGAATTGGAGCTAATTTGGATATTACCAAATTGCGTTATGGAAAGGTGATAATAATGGCCGATGCCGACATCGATGGAAGTCATATTCGAACCTTGCTTTTAACTTTCTTTTATCGATATTTTGAAGAATTGGTAACGAAGGGGCATATTTATGTAGCTCAACCACCACTTTATCAAATTAAAAAAGGTAAGCAGGTTTATTATGCTTATAACGACAAGGAAAAAGAAGAGGTGATGAAAAAAATGGGATTAACCAAAGAAGAAATTGCAGCCATGGAAGCGAAAGATGAAAATGAGGAATCAGAAGAGGAAGTAGATGTGGTAGAGAAAAAAACTGGTGTAAATATCCAACGCTATAAAGGTCTCGGAGAAATGAACCCAGATCAACTTTGGGAAACTACTATGGATCCAGAAAATAGAAAGATGCTGCAAATTACCATTGATGATGCTGAAGCAGCGGATAGAACTTTTGATTTATTGATGGGTAGCCAAGTAGAACCTCGTCGCCGATTTATCCAAACTCATGCAAAGACTGTAAAGAATTTGGATGTATAATCCCGGTATGTCATCTCGAGCGCAACGATAGTGGAGTCGAGAGATCTAAATCTAATTCAAAATAAAAAACTTCCTAATAAAATGGGGAGTTTTTTATTAAAAATAGGAAAATGTATACATATTTCATATAATATG
>JBAQFQ010000011.1:0-20884 GCA_049287345.1 Candidatus Moraniibacteriota bacterium | reverse complement strand
GGGAGAAGGAGCAACTCAAGAAATTTTTTCACTCGAAGATTTAGTTGAAAAATTTGATATAAATAAAGTACACAAGGCTGGAGCAGTTTTTGACCTGAAAAAACTTGATTGGCTTAATGCTCAATATATCAAGAAGCTCTCTCTGGATGAGTTATATGCAGCAGCAGTGCCATTTTTTCAAGAGAAAGATTTCTACAAATCATGGAACATAAAACATGAATCTTGGAGCATCACACAAAAGGAAGAATACCTAAAGAAAATACTAACTGTGGAACAAGAAAGATTAATTAATTTATCCGAAGTAGGGGAGGAGAATAAATTTTTCTTTGCGGAGGCTGAAAGTATTGTTATTGGCACCGAGGATATGCGTTGGAAAGAAAATTCTGACGAAGATACAAAAAATAATTTAAATAAATCTAAGGAAGTTTTAGAAAATATTGCAGAGGAAAATTGGACCTTGGAAAATATTGAAAAATTGTTATTAGCTGCAGCTGGTGATAAGCGTGGGGATTTGCTTTTTCCATTGCGCGCAGTGTTAACTGGTGAAAAAAAATCTCCCTCTCCATTTCAGGTAGCTTGGGTTATCGGTAAAGAAGAATCAATTAAAAGAATCACCAATGGAATAAATATTTTAAAGTAGGACTAAAGGGTAATTGCGCGTGGTCAAAGATAGTTTCTCCTGACTCACTGAAATATAAACAAAAAAACAATGAAAAACAAAATAAAAAATAAAATATTCATCGGACTACTAATCATCTTTTTGGGTGGTGGGTTTTTACTATTTGATTTGGTATCAGCTGAAGATGCTGTTACTTTAAGTGAGGAAGAAAAAGAGAAAATCGAAGATGCTAATGAGGAGCTTCAAAAACTCAACGAAAAAGCAGAAACTTATGAGAAAATTTTACTTTTAAAGCAAAAACAAAAAAGCCTTTTGGGTAATCAAATTGGTGATCTTAATAGTGAGATTAGTAATTTAAAAAATGATATAAAAAATAATTCTCAAAAAATAGAGGAATTTACTAAAAAAAATGAAGAACTCCAAATCGAAATAGCTAAAAATGAGGATTTAATTAGGACGCAAAAGAAATTTTTAGCAGATATTTTGAGAGCTTATCAGGAAAATAACAGTGGTTTTCTGGCGAAGGTGATGTTTAACATAGAAAATTTTTCGGCTATCTCTAGACACAACGATAGTTTGTGGCAAGCGAGCGATAAGATAATTGAGATAACTAGAAATTTAAAATCATTGCAAGATCAGATAAAGCTTTCTCAAAAAGAAATTATAAAAAATAAAGATGAGCTAGTGACCGCCAAGATAAAATTAGAAGAAGAAAATATTAAACTAAACGCGACTAAGATTCAAAAAAGTACCTTGTTGGTGCAGACTGAGGGAGATGAGGCTACTTATCAATCTAAATTAAATAAAATAGAGAAACAAAAACAAGAACTTTTGGGAGACATTGATGAATTATATAATGCTAATTTTGCTGAAATTAGTCAGTTCGCTTCAGGCTTGGAAAAACCAAAAACTGGACTAGCTTCAACTAGCTGGTATTACTCGCAAAAAGATCCGCGTTGGGGTAATGAAACTATCGGTAATTCTAAATCAAAAATGAAGGATCTGGGTTGTGCCGTGACCTCGGTGGCGATGGTTTTTACTACTCAAGGAGAAAAAATAAATCCGAAGCAGCTTTCTGATAAACCTATTTTTTCTTGGGATCTAATCAATTGGCCAAAGACTTGGAATAGCTTAACTCTTTCTAGTAGCACAGCGCACAGTGGGGTAAACTGGTCAACAATTGATAATGAAATAAAAAATAACAATCCGGTAATTATTTTCATTAACGCTAAAAGTGGGGCAGGGCATTATGTGGTTGTCCATCACAAAGCCGATAATGGTAAATATGTGGTGCATGATCCTTATTGGGGGGCGAATATTTATTTAGATTCAACTATCGAATTGCTTTCAAAATTGTATAAAGTTTCTATTTCAAAGAGGGCAATTAATCAGATGATACTTTATAAGTAATATATTGGAGGTGCTTGGTGGTTATTGGTATGCGAGCCACACATTAGGCTATTAAACTTATTATTCTTTAAAATTAAATTTAATCGCTGTGGATAAGTTCGGAGGCTTATTTGCAGCTAAAGATTGTCATTAGTCCCCCATGTCGCACAACCCAAAAAAGGTGAGCGTGTATTTTTAAAATAGGTGATTGGCTGGAGTGTTTATTTTCATCGGTTAAGTCAAATAATGACACTCAAGCTATAAAGTATCATTAAAAAATTATTGAAAATATGAAGTTTTTATAAAATTATTTTTTTAATTAATTTTAAAAATTTAATTTAATTTTTTCTAAATAATTTTAATAAAAATAAATAAAAAAAAGATGTTGAGTTTTTGGAAAATATAAAGTGTAGTTTACTAAAAGTAAATTTATAAATTGGTAAGCATGGATATGGTCATAACTATTTATAAATAAAAAAATAATTATTTTGTTGCTAATAGATTTAGCTTAGGTACATAGATGTACCCCAGATACCTGTAAAAATCATCATTTTTTATAGTTGATCGATGAGTGGTAAAAAAACTATTTTTTTACCAAATCCAGGGTACATAGATGTACCCTAGCTTATCGTAAAAAAATCAACTTTTGTAAATATTTTTTCTTCCTGAGAAAAAATAATTTTTAAATTAAATTTTAGGTACATAGATGTATCTAATATTGGCAAAAACGCAGATATTTTTTAAAAGTATTTTGCTAGGGGCGCTGAAGGGGGCATTTTTCAGGGAATGGATAATGTGGCTGCACAGAAGCGTTTTTAAGGGACCACGTAGGATTCTGGGTACATAGAACCTATATTGAATTTTAGGAAGCTTCAAATTAGTATAGATTTGCTATGAATTAATAAATAATTTGTAGCTTAAGATAAATTATTTTTTAAATTTATTTAAAGTTTTAAAAATTATATATTTAAAAGATATCTTTTTGATAAGAGAAAGTTATTATTAGAGAAATAGTTCATCGATAGCTGGGCTTAGTTGATTAGTTGGTGTACTCTAATAGAATGCTTAAATGTCGTAAAATCTACATTGTACGACATACTGAATATATAAAGAGACCGCTTTCCTATCTATCAATTTCTAAACTCTCAATGTGAGTTTAGAAAAAGATAATTATAGAAAAGCGGCCGTTGTATCCTGGATTAGGCTACGATAGAAATTCTCGTGCCTGCTTCCAAGATTTGTTCTCGCCCTTGGGTTTCGACAACAAGCTTATCGTCATCTACTTTCAGGACAGTCGCCCCCTGGACAAATCTGTCTTTCATCGCAGGGGTTTCAAAGAGAATTTTTCCGCCTGGTTGGATTTTGTCCATGATACTTTGAATGGTTTGCATAAAACAATCCTTCACATAAGAGATGTTTCTTAAGGGAAGCACTTTGTCGCCCCCCTTCCCCATTTCACTTAATTAATTTTCTGTGACAGCGACCCCGCCCAAAACATCATCAGTCTCATCCACCAACTCATAAACGAATGAACATTGGCATTTTTCGCAGTCTATAATCATAATATTATCTGACTCTTCACTGCTTCGTACTTTTGACAAAGAACTGCATTCGGGACATAATGTCCCCTGTTTTACTAACTTCTCAATTATCATACCTCCCTCCTTGAAAAAGGTAAACTCATTAATTTCCAATGTAAATGATAGCATAAAATAGGCAAAATGTCAATATTTTCCAAGGACTTGGTTATATAAAAACAGCCCCGGGAGGCTGCTTTGGGTGGTCTATTCTTCTAAAAAATGCTAAAGTTTCATCCAAAAAAATCCAGTTTCGGCTATTTGAAATCCCATAGATTCATATAAATTCCTAGCGGCAATTCTTTTGGGATTACTAGTTAGGTTTAGGTATACTAGCTGTTCTTTTTTGGCAATTTCAATCAAATCTTCCATTAGTTTTCGCCCCAAGCCACCCCCTCGGTAAACACTACTTACGACGACGTCTTCAATTCTCCCAATCATACCCTTGGTAGGTACTGGATACATAGTTAGCGCTGCAAATCCGATTATATCCCCTTCGCTCTCCAACACTCGGCAATGAATAGCTTGATTATCTAAAAGTATTTCCGGAATAAAATTAATAGGCTTATCAGTTAATTCTTTAAAAAGATCTTTAACGGCTTGAGTATCCTCCAACTTAAAAGGTCTGATGTCAAACATAACTTTAAGATTATTTTTTATACATATATTCTAGCACATTTGTAGAATTTTGGATAATTTATTTTATGGAAAAAAGATAGTAACTCCCAAAACAATAACTCCAGAAACCATAGTGCCTAAAAGTAATAAGGGTAGAGATTTTTTGGCTGGAATTGCAAAAACAAAAGCCGCCAAAGCCCCAGTTAGTCCACCCAAAAGTGGAATTGGAGTGGCTGCCAAAATAAACATTGACCACATCCCGTATTTTTTCATTTTTTTATCAGCTTTTTTCTTGGTATGTTCAAAGAGCCACTTAAAGAATTTATCAAAAAATACGATATACTTAGATAAAAATTTAGAAATCGGATCTAGCAAAAAGACAATCATCACCATGGCCACGTAGGTACCCATTACTGAATAAAACCAAGCTAAAAATAAATTTAGCTGATAAACTTTAACGGCGAGTGGAATTGAAGCCCTTAATTCCGTCACAGGAATCATGGCTATTAAAAATGTAGCCCAACCTTTGGGAAAATTAACAAACCAACTTATCACGATATCATGCATAGTAAAAATATTTTATTTGTTTATTGAATTTATTTTAACATTATAATTAAGTTCGTGCTAGATATTAGTAACCGGTGAGCTAGTAACTCGTAGCTCGTAATTAGTAACTAACGACTAGTTTAGCTTCGATAATTTTCAATCGCTTTTTTGATTGCATCCGCCGCTAGGTTGCTACAATGCATTTTTACTTGAGGTAGTCCGCCAAGTTCATCCGCTACTTGCTGATTGGTGATTTTATAAGCCTCGTCTAATGTTTTTCCTTTGACCATTTCTGTGGCCATGGAGCTAGTGGCGATAGCCGCACCACAACCCAGGGTTTGAAATCTTACATCTTCAATAATTTCCTCCCCAGCTTCATTTTTGTTGATTTTTAGATAAATTTTCATAATATCTCCACACTTAGGATTGCCCACGGTGGCTTCTCCGTCAGCATTAGGGATTTCTCCTAGATTTCTAGGCTTCATAAAATAATCTAAAACTTTTTTTGAATATTGCATATTATTCTGTATTAATTACTAATTTTTTACTAATATACTAATCACTTGGGTATATTCGTATCTTATTCGTAATTCGTAAATATTATTTAAATTCACTTAAAACATTGCCGGATATTTCTCGCAGTCTAGCTACAATTTCTTTAATTTTATCTACGGCAAAATCTATTTCCTCTTTTGTGGTGTGTTTGCCCAAGCTCAAGCGTAAACTCCCATGGGCTTGCTCATGGCGAAGTCCTAGGGCCAAGAGTACGTGAGATGGATCCAAAGAACCCGAAGAGCAAGCTGAGCCAGTAGAGGCAAAAATTCCTTCCATATCCAAAGACAAAAGGAGTCCCTCCCCTTCTATATTATCAAATCTAAAGTTAGCATTATTAGGAGAACGTTTTTCGCGGTGACCATTTAAATAGGCTGCTGGAATTTCTTTTAAAATTCTTTCGATTAAGTAATCTCTTAATTTTTTAATTTCTTGGACATTATTATTTTTTATTTCATCTAGCGCTGCCCCTAAACCAACAATAGCTGGGACATTTTGTGTGCCAGCTCTCAATTTGAATTCTTGCACGCCACCAGTTTGAATCGCTTTGATAGGTGTCCCCTTTCTTATAAAAAGAGCTCCTGCTCCCTTGGGTCCATAAAATTTATGAGCTGAAAAAGAAAGTAAATCAACTCCCAAATTTTGGACATCACAATCTAAATAATTTAATGCTTGGACGGCGTCAGTATGAAAAATAATTTTATTTTTTCTAGCCACATTTAATTCTTTGATCAATTTGCCAATTTCTGCGATAGGTTGAATCGTGCCAATTTCATTGTTGACATACATGATGGAAATAAAAATAGTATTTTCTTTGATGGCTTCAGCCAGTTTAGCTAAGTCTACCAATCCATCCTTATCAACGGACAAAAAAGTAGCCTCTATTTGATCAGTTTTTAATAAACTTTCAATAGTTTCCAAGACGCAGTGATGCTCAATCGTAGACGTGATAAAATGAGGCTTAGGGGCATCTTTTCCTCGAGTCGCTAAATAATGGCTTAGTGTCCCGCGAATGGCTAAATTATTGCTTTCTGTGGCTCCAGAGGTAAAAATTATCTCACTCAACTGAGAATTTAGGACTTGGGCTACTTTTTGGCGAGTTTCCTCTAGAGCATTGGCAGCTGACTGACCCAGGTTGTGCACCGAAGAAGGATTACCAAAATCCTCAGAAAAATAAGGTAGCATTTTTTCTAAAGCTTTATTATCAAGAGGAGTAGTGGCGGCATAATCTAAATATATTTTTTTGTTCATAATTTTTATCCCCCATTAATGGGATTACTTTATTAAATCACTTAATTTTATATTATCTAAAGTTTTTTTAATTTCTTCACTTAATTTTACCCAAACTTTTTTGGAAGAGCAGGCAGAATTTTTGCACTCGGCACTGTAGCATTTGGTGGGCTCTATCTTTCCCTCCAATACCTCCACAATCTCCCCGACGGTGATCATTTGTGGCTCGCGGCTCAAGGTATAACCCCCACTCTTCCCTTTTTGACTCAACACGAGTTGGGCTTTTTTGAGTTTGATGAAAATCTGCTCCAGATATTTAGCGGAAATATTTTCCTCTATGGATATCTCTACAATGCTCCTTAAATATGGATAGCTTCTGGCGAGCACTACAATTGCCCGCAAACCATATTCAGCTTTGGTGGAAAAAATCATATAATTATATTCATACTATTTTACTATGCTTTAAGTATAACTTATTTAAAAAAACTGTCAAATTAAAAAAGCGGGTCAATCTAAAGAGTTAGATTGACCCGCGAGTCTCAGCCTTACCCTATTTTTAGGGATGCTGATGTTGGGCAGCTTGATGTTTTGGATAGGGATTTTTTTTGGGTGGAAAAAATAAATCTTTTGCTTTTTTTCGACCCAAGGCAGACAGATAAAAAACGGATTGCACTCCTCGAGTAGCAATAATTCTTTCCGTGTCTCCCCAGACCTTTTCTCGGCAGAATTTATCAAAACACTTTTTGCTCATCCGAGACAAATCCTCTTTTTTGAGAAATTCATCTGTGCTCTGCAGGGTATAGAGTGTTTTGGAAATTATATCCAAGATAGCAATTTTGCTAGCTGGATGGCCGTTGATTCGGAGGTTGCAGGGATATTCCCAAAATCCCCACTCTTCAATCTTATTGTAAATAAAATATCTCGAAGCCAATTTGCCTCGAGGAAGGAGCCATAGAATCGACAGACACAGTCTACGCCAGCGTCTATTTTTGAGAAATTCTTGAGCTTTTTCTTTGATGAGATCTTCCGGAATAATGTCCATACTTACATCTCCTCTAACTGTTAATTTTAATAACAAAAAAAGCTGCAACAGAACTAACTATACAACTTTTATTAAAATAGTCAATGATTTTTTATAGTTTGCGAGCATCATAGGCCCAATGCAAAATTGCTTGACGTTGACGCGGTCGACAACTCAAGTCTCCTTTTTCGCAACTGTGCTCTAGCGCTTTAGTGTGGCGAGTCATGGCTTTCCATCTTTTTATCTGGCGATAATCTTCACTGGCGATTCTTCTGCCTAAATAATAGCGACAATACCATTGAAACCAGCCCCGAGGATCCTCTTTATAGATCCAACCTTTTCTTTGCCATTCTTTAAGTGACTGGCTAGCTCCAACGCCAAAATAGTTTAATTTAGCATTATATCTTAAAGGAGAAAGTTTAGCTTTTTTAAACCAACTCTTGGGAAATTCCGCTTGGCAGTCAGTCATATATTTCCCACCAAAAACACCCAGCTCGAGCATTTCTTGGGGAGTTAATTCTGGTTTAAAATCAAAATCAAAATTTTTACCCACGGGTGCAGTCAGTTTATAACTATAATCATTTTGCATTTTATCATTAACCACCACTATCCTTTGCATATGTTTTTTTGAAAAAAATGTATAGAAAAAGCTCTCAATGCAAGGAAGACGTATGAGTCCCTTGAAAAAAGTATCGGAAAAAATAAATTTTTTCCCTGAACTCCAGGTGGGTCTCAATTTTTCGCTATCCTATTCTGAAAGCTTTTTCATTTATATTATAGCGTAAAAAATAATTATTTACTAATTTTAAAAAAAAGACCCTCCTCGCCCTTTAGGCAAGGAGGATCAGTGCTTCTAATTTAAATACATGCCGCCAGATTTTTCTTGGCGACGTTGCTTGTTTCTTCGGCGTCGTAATTGTCCAGGTGTGAGAATTCTAGTTGCTCCAGCAGCCTGGGTTAAAACTTTACCAAAAGGTAATCCTTCCAGATGCATAGCGAGCGAAAAAACATCACCTCTCCCGACATAACCACATTCGCAATGAAATTTTTCCTGAGCAACATGAAAAATTGAAAAATTTCCTCTTGTGTGCGGACAGCAGAAAAAAGCCCGACCATCTTTATACTCATAATGTTTTTTAAAAACCTGAGAGAAAATTTTGATATTTCTCAGAGCTTTCCGAATCGCTTCGCGCCACTTGGTAAATTCTTTGCCTTGAGCCATTTTTCACTCCTTTGCAGTTGAGTTTTTATTGATGACACTCCTGGAAACAATTCAATGAACAATTCTTACATTTTTCCAACTTATTAATACGACTTACTGCTTCGGCAATAGCTTCATGCGTATGCGGAAAAAAATTAGCCTTACCTATTTTTTGGAGCATGCCAGTTTTCTCAAATACTTTCATTACCTCGGGTTTAACATTAGTAAAAAGCATAGTGATATTTTTTTCCTTGCACTCTCGAAGTAATGATTCAAGGGCGTGGATGCCAGTGGCATCAATTAGCCTCACTTGAGCTAAGCGCACAATAATAATTTTCCCTCCATTTTTTATGTAAGCGGAAAGTTTCTCCTCCAATTCTGAAATTGCTCCAAAAAATAAAGAGCCTTCTATTTGATAAATAGACATTTGTGGGCACAAGACAGTGCTTTCTTCAACAGGTAGTAAGCGGTGTTCATCAGCAGTGGGCATTACAGGAAAGATTTGGGGATGGGAAATTTTTCTTACGAATAAAAGAATAGATAAAATTACTCCAATGTAGACTGCTTGTTCTAACTCTAAAAATAAGGTGGCTAAAATAGTGGTTACTAAAACTATCCGATCACCAGAGGTTGCAATAAAGGACATTTTCACCGCTTGTTTGTCTACCATTGAATAGGCAATCACCATCAAGATTCCCGCTAAGCTAGCAATTGGGATAAAGCGAGCCATCGGAGCAGCAATAATTAAAACGATAAGAATAAAAATTGCGGAAAAAACTACGGCAAATCTGGTTTGGGCACCCGAACTAAAATTTACAGCGCTTCTCGTAAAAGAACCTGAACCAGGGATACCTGAGGTTAAGCCAGCTGTCATATTCGCCAAACCTTGGGCGATAAACTCTTGGTTGCCGTCTATTTTTTCACCACTTTTGGAAGCAATTGATTTGGCAATAGAAAGAGCTTCGACGATTCCCAAGATGGCAATAGCTAGCGCGGAAGAAAAAATAGCATTAAAGGTATCTGCTGATATAGGAAAACTAGATAGTGGTGGTAATGTTTGGGGAATCTCTCCGATAGTTTTTACGCCAAATTTTTCTAGATCAAAGATAAAAACTATCACTGCTGAAATAACCATCGCAATTAAGGCACTAGGAATTTTTTTTGAAAAACTTCTTACAAAAATTATAAAAAATATGGTAAAAAATCCAATCAATAGTGCGTAGACATTGGCTTCGGGAATTTTTTTGAAAGTATGAATCATCCCATCGATAAAGTGCGGATGATTGCCAATATTGATACCAAGTAAATTTTTTAGTTGATTAAAGGCAATTAAAATTCCTGCTCCAGCAGTAAATCCCACCACTACTGAATGCGAAACAAAATTAATAAAATTTCCAAATTTTAAAATACCCATCAAGAATTGCATCGCTCCCACCACAAAAGCCAAGAGAAAAAGCAAGGCAATTTTTTGTTCCTCAGGTAAAGCATTAGCCAGTGTGCCAGCTACTACCGCGGTAGCCATAGAAGAGGAAACCACCATAGAAATGGCGTTGGTTGGGCCAGCTGCCAAGTAGCGAGAAGAGCCAAATAAAGCGGCTACAATGGCGGGAAAAATTGCTGCATACAAGCCAAATTTAGGATGGACACCGGCGATAATTGCATAGGCCATTGATTGTGGCAAGGCGACAATCGCGACAGTCAGTCCAGCTAGTAAATCAGCTTTTAATTTTTTATTATTGTAAAATTTAGCTTCATTAATAAACGGAAAGAAATTTAGGATGTTTACTTTTTTTATTTTATTTACGATTGTTTGCATAAAAACACAAAAACTTCGGTTTTCCAAAGTCATTTAATTAATTATTTTACTAAAAAAGTTACTTGATACTAAAGTAGAATACCCCTATTTAAATTTAGAGTCAAGGGTATTAAAAAATGGAGGGCAGTAACAAAGTTTTGCTACTGCCCTATCTTAGCCCCTTAGGTTTCTCGGCATTGGCACCGAGACAACAAACCCTGAATCTCCTGCTCACTTTGCAAGCCAAGTTGCTCAAGTGAGTAAATGCCACATGAAATCTCGGACGTTAAATCTTGGATTTCAAGCCTAGCCTCTTCTTCGGAAAAATGACCCTTCTTAAGAAGCTCGACTGTCAAACTTGGATCGACATGCAGACTCATAAAAACCCTCCTGGTAATTGATTTATCCTTGCCCATGCTCCAAATAACTAGCTATAGTAACTCAAGTCATTTAAAAAATCAAGAGAAGGAGCCTTTTTAAGTCTCATTTCTGTGTTAATTGAAAACTTAGCTAATAACTGCTATAATTTAGCTAATTAAGCCTTTTTAATATAAAATCCTATGCGCATCTCCTATTCAGCTCTAAACTCTTATCAAATTTGTCCGCTTAAATATAAATTTCAATACATTGATAAAATCCGCACACCCAAATCTAAGGAAGCGGTTTTTGGTACTTTAATCCATTCCACGCTCAACTTTGTCCACACGCCTGGAATTCTCTCTCCTACCATGGAACAAGCCTTGGATCATTTTTCTAAAAATTGGAGCAGCTCTGTCTTTGAAAATGAGCTCGAAGAAAGAGCGGCTTTTTCTCAAGGAGTGGAAATTATTCGCCGTTATTATAATGATAATGATATCTCCAGGATAAATATTGTCGCTCTGGAAAGTGCTTTTCAAATAAAGCTGGGTGATCATGTGGTAAGTGGTATTATCGACCGAATCGATCGCACTGAGGATGGTTATGAAATTGTCGATTATAAAACGGCCAAAAAGATGCCCTCTCAGGAGAAAGTCGATAATGATGTGCAGTTAACTATTTATTTACAAGCTTTCTTAGGCCGCTATCCCGAAGAAAGAAAAAATTTAGATAAGCTAAAGGTAAGTCTTTATTTTGTTAAACATGGAGCTAAATTAACCTCTACTCGCACCGAAGAAGATCTAAAAAAAATAGAAGAAAAGTTTTTAGAAGTAATTGCCAAAATAGAGGAAAGTAAGTTTGAAGCGATGGTTAACCCTCTTTGTGATTGGTGCGATTTTCAAAATTTATGTCCAATGTGGAAACATAAATTCAAAGATGAACGAAAAATTGATACTCAGGAAGTTAATGAAGCGATTGAGCAATATATCTCAGCCAAAGATGAGGCCAAAAATATTCGCACTAAGATCGCCCAACTCCAAAAGGTGGTGTCTAAATATATGGATCAAGAAGGCGTAGAAAGGGTTTTCTCTGAAAGTGGGATTATCGCGCGGACCCTTAGGCAAACTTATAAATATGATGATCAAAAAATAAAAGCTATTTTAGACCCGCTGGGTAAATGGGAAGCAGTAAATAAAATTAATGCTACCGCCCTAAAAAGTATCCTCCCTACCTTACCAACAGAAGCCAAGCAAGAAGTGGAGGCTGCTAAATTGCTTGACAAAGAGTCATTTGGGTTTAGTATTAAGAAGCAGTAAAAATACTCAAGTTCTTTCAAAAAAACTTTCAGATAACCAAAGGAGGTGAATTGTCCATTTATGCCCAGAAAAGAAATTGAAAATTTAAAAAACTTTTTGGCAGAGATTAGAGAGGAACGCCTATTTTTGGCAGTCGTAACTGATTACAAATTTCCCCAATTAGTGATAATTAATAAAAATCCTAAAATTAACGAAGCAGAAGTTTTTGGGATTTTTGTTTTCCCTTTTGTTATCTTAAAATCTGATGAGGAGCGCAAAAGTTATACCCCACTAGGGATTCAGCGCATGAAAGTGTCTTCATTTGTCGGAAAAATAAATGGCATCTCTGATTCCATGTTACTGAAAAAGAAAAAATCCCTCGATGATGAAATCGAGGAATTGAAAAATTTGATAAAATGATTTGCTTGCCAACAAGGCCCCAACTAAGAAGTTTAGTTGAGGCCTTTTATTATTTTAAAAGAGTTTAAGTGACTAACTTACCCGATAACACTCCCTTCAAAAGCTCGACCCTCGATATAATTTTTCATATTTTCTAAATCAGCTCCACCGATAATTGCTACCTCTAAGTTGTTTTCCTGAGCTAATTTTGAAGCAATTGGATCAAAGGGTGCGCTCATTCCTGGGTCCCATTTGTCTCCCACCATTTTTCGAAACTCTTCCCAATTGATTTTTTCTATTCTCTGAGCATCCGCAAATTTATTAGGATCTTTGTCACAAAGATAAGTAATATTGGATAAGTTGATTAATTTCTTGGCACCAAATCTTTCAGCCAAAATAGTGGCCACATAATCAGTGGACCAACCTGGTCGCCAACCCGCCGCTACCATCACCTTTTCTCCTTGAGAAAAATGACTCATTAAATCCTCTTTGGTACGAGGATTTTTATTTATGCGAGGATGAGCATATTTTTTAAAAACTGTTTTGATAAAATGAGCATTCATTCGCGTAGCATGGACACCTAGCCAGTCTTTTTCCTCATCATCGATATCCCCTACTTCCTTGGCGGCTTGGATGTAGGTACGGGCAATTTTTCCTCCGCCAGTGATAATCACAAAGCGATAACCTTTGGTGATTTCTTCTTCAATGGCTCTTTTGAATTTTATTATAAAATCAGAATTTATTTGCTCAGGAAAAATTAATGATCCCCCCATCGAAATAACTACGATCTCCTCGTTAACTTCTTGCATATCTTTTTTTAAAATTAATTATTAGGCCGCAAAAAAAACAATCCATTTTAGATGGATTGTTTTGTATTTATCATTTTTTTCTTAACTCTCGGTGGTGATTACTTACCAATAAGGCGGAAGCGATGAAAATTGAAGAATAAGTTCCAAACCCTACTCCGATTAATAACGCTATGGAAAAATATTTAATAGAATCTCCACCAAAAAGGATAATAGCCACTAGTACAATAATCACGGTCATTGAGGTATTGATAGAGCGGGCAATCGTTTCGTTGATAGATTTATTAACCACCTCTTCAAAAGGAGTCTTGGTGTTGGCTCGAATAATGTTTTCTCTAATCCGGTCATAACCCACGATAGTATCATTAACTGAGTACCCCAAGATGGTTAAAAGAGCGGCCACAAATGGCACTCCCACCTCAACGCCCATAAATTTACCCAAAATCGCAAAAGCACCCAGAGTGATAGTGATATCATGAGCCAGGGCAATGATGGCTCCTAAACCATATTGCCAAGAGGCTACTGGATAAGAAACTTTACGAAAAGCCCAAGCAATATAAAGCGCTACTCCCAAAACTGCCATGATAATTCCGATTATAGCATCTCTTTTGAATTGCTTGGATACTGAGGAGCCCACAAAATCAACTCTTAATTGTTCCACCGTGCCATTAAACTCTTTGAGTTTTTCTAAAACTTTCTCATTAGTAGCTTCATCGGAACCTAAATAACGAAGGACAAAAACTCCACCTTCTGATTCTTGGACATTTAGACTGGATAAGTTTAAGTCTTTGAATTTTTCAGTTATTTCATCGCGAGTAGGCAATTTAAATTCAGCTGGCGGAGTGGCTTCTGGCGCTGGAGTAGCAGTTGGATCCTGACCGTCTGCTGGCGGTATGCTAGCCTCTGGTTGGGCAGTTTCTGTTATTTTTACCTCCATCAATGTTCCGCCCTTAAAATCAATGCCTAGATTTAGTCCCCAAACAAACAACGCCAAAAGACTTAGCATAATTAATGTGCCGGAAAAAAAATAGGAATATTTTCTTTTATCAATGATAGCTAACATTTTTTTATATTTAATCCTTTAAATTATCACTGCGACCCTCAATCAACCAAGGAAATCTATCAATCCATTTACCAATAACTACTTGCAAAATTACCCTCGTCATTACAATAGCGGTAAACATGGAAAGTACTACTCCGATAATCAAGATAACTGCAAAACCTTTGATAAAACCAGTTCCCATCCAGGCTAAAATTAAAGAAGTAATGATCGTGGAATAATTACCATCGCGAATACTGGTCCAAGCTCGACGGAAACCTTCATCAATAGCACTTTCTAAACCGCGACCAGCTTTTATTTCTTCTTTAATTCTTTCAAAGATCAAAATATTGGCATCTACCGCCATTCCGACAGAAAGGATAAATCCCGCAATGCCTGATAAGGTCAAAGTAATTGGCCAAGTGGAAATTACTCCGGAAAGTTTAAAGACTGTGATGAGCATCGCCGCATAAATTAACAGCGCAATAGTAGCGATAACTCCAAAAAATCGATAATACAAAATCATAAATAACGCCACCATCAGTAATCCCGCCATACCAGCTTTCAAACTTTTTTCCAAAGCTTCTTTACCCAAAGAGGCACCGATACTTTGTTGAGAAACTAATTTTATTGGCACCGGCAGCGCCCCTTCATTTAGTCTTCTCTTGAGCTCCTTAGCTTCATCAGTAGTAAAGTTACCGGTAATCACTGCTTCACCGCTAGTAATCTCAGCTTGCACCACTGGAGCACTCACAATCTCATCATCCAAATAGATAGCCACTTTTTTATTCATATTCCTTTTGGTAATTTCTCCAAAAAGTTTTGCCCCCTCACTATCAAATTTTAATTGCACTTGAGGCTCGGATAATCCTTGATCTGTAAAAATAACAGCTGTGTCAGCTAAATTTTTACCGGTTAATTCAGTATCTTTATAAATCCAATAATCTTTATACATTTCCGCAGTTTTTTTGCCAAAAAGAATATGGGCAACATGAATTTCTCGATTATCCCCCTCGCCTCTCTCCTCAATCTTTTTAATAATATGCCAACCGTATTCGCTCTCTACTAGCATTGGATAAATTTCCCCATCATTTAAACCATTGTTAAACAAAACTTCATCAAATTGAGGAACTAAATCTCCCTTTTTTATAAAATCTAAATCCCCGCCTCTTTCTTTGGAAGATGGGTCTTCGCTAAGCTCTTTCGCTAAAGCAGAAAAATCCTCCCCAGCTTTAACTTTCTCTAAATTCAAAAGAGCCTTTTTCTGGGATTCTTCATTAGAAGAAACAAATATTTTATTGTAATTTTCGATATCAACTTTTTGCTCCTCTTCATTTTTCTCCTCTTTGAAAATCAAATAAGGAGTCTCTTTGATCAAGTCTTTTAATTCCTGGGCACTTTGGGCGCCTGGATATTCAATGATAATTCGAGGTGGATCACCTTCAACTGCTTGAATCAACGCTTCACTAGTTCCAGTCGCATTAACTTTCTTTTCTAAGATATCCTGAGCCGCTTGAACCGCGTCTTCTTTTTTCTCTTTCGCGATGCCAGAAATATCTACTTCATATTCCAATCGGTAACCACCTTGCAAATCTAAACCTAAATTTATTTTAGCTTTATTTACAAACTCAAAAAATTTCGGTGCCGGTTTGACCAATTGAGGATAAGCGATTACGGCTGAAAAACCAGCCAAGATAACAACAAACGCAAATTTTAATCTGATTTTATTTTGAATACTCATATCTTCGATTATAGTCCAGAATTTTAAGCTTGGCAATATACCCCAAAAAATGAGAAATTTTTTCTCTAATTTGGGAAGTTTAAAAACTCAATCAGGATTATTTTGCTAACTCGGCTTCGATCAAAGTGCGGAAATCTTCAGTTTCGATAGGCTCACCCTGAGCATTATTAATTTGGTATTTAGTACCGATGTCTTTTAGTTTAATTTCTTTGTTGATGTCAGCTGGTAGCCCTAGTTTTTCGACAAAGACACTTAGTGGTAATCCGGTTACTTCCAAAACATGTTTTAGTGTATTGCTTCCGCGTAAATTATCCATGTTTATTTCGCCAGTCTCTTCTAAAACAATGTTAGAATTCTCTTTGGTTTTCCAAATTGGTGAAAGTGTCGCTATCAACAATAATCCTAAAAATGACAAAGCCACTATCCAAGAAAAAGTTTTTTTACTAAAACTCTTCTGGCCTATTTTTAATTGCAAACTTCCGTTAGGACAAGTAGAGACACATCTTAGACAGCTCACACAATCAGCTGATTTAATTTCTGCTTGAGATTCAATATCTAACCCCGCTACACAAGACCTGTCACAAGCACTACATTTTATACAAGTATTATTATTGCGCGTTATCTTGAAAGGACTAATTTTTCTAACAATAGCTAAAAATGCACCCAGTGGACAGAAATATCGACACCACCAGTTTTTTACCCATAAAGAACTCAGCAATACTAATATTAAAATACTGTAACCAATTGGCTTTTCTTCAAATTCATTGCCCAGATGCATCAAAGCATTATAAGGATCGTAATTTCTAAAGACTAAGTCTCCCATTTTCCAAGAAAAATAAACAATCACAACGAGTACCCCGTATTTGATATAGCGAGCCCAATAGTCGACACGCTTGGGTAATTCTATTTCATTTTTTATACCAAATTTCTTACCCAGTTTCCTCAACCATTCCTGTAACGTTCCCAAAGGACAAAAGAAACCACAAAATACTCTGCCGAAAAACAAAGTTAAACCTAAAACAATACCCAAAATAATAAAAGAGCTCGCGTTAATTCTCCGGACAAATTCCCCAGTAGTGATATAGGTCAAGAAACTCTCCACTCCACCAAACGGACAAAAGGCATCAATCGGGGCCGCTTTTTCTACTCCAAGATTTAAATGTCGGATAGTTAAAACTAACACAAAAACCAAAACTACCAATTGGCTAATTGTTCGGACGTTGAATATTTTTTTCATTTGTTTCTTAATTAATTATTTTTTGTTAATTATCTCCAAGGTGAGATTTATTTATATTACGTCAGAAAAAATAATTTCTTTCATTTTTTTGACTGAGCAGATTTTATCAGGGCTAATTTTTTAACGCGGGTAAGTTTTTTGATCCCCGCTTCCGCCACTGAAGCAGTAGCTCTATTTTTAAATTCCTCCGAAAAGACTAGCTTAACTGGTTGGCGAACTTTGGTATATTTTGCTCCTAATTTTTTGCCATTGTGCTCAGCTAGTCGTCGCTTTAGATCAGTAGTAATCCCAGTGTAGAGAGTTTTATCGGCACATTCTAAAATATAAACATAATACATATTTTTTCTCTGCAACTATAAATTTAAATACGTAATGTTTAATTGAAGGATAGTGGCAAAAGCTACCCAAAGCAAATAAGGGATTTGTAGATAAGTAATCCAGCGAGCGTGTCGATAAATACTCGCCATCCCCCAAATAAGCGTCCCTAAAACCAAAAGAATATCCAGAGCCGCTAGCAAATTATTTTGAAGCCCAAATTGTAAGGGAGTAAAGGAAAAATTAAAGATAAGATTAAGGACAAACGGCAAGGCTACTTTAAGAGGAATTTCTTTTTTAAAAAACATCCAAAAAACTTTACCAAAAGAAATGGCAATTAATATATAGAGAAATGTCCACACTGGACCAAAAATCCAAGCTGGCGGAGACCAGGATGGTTTGATTAATTGTGAGTACCAATTGTATGATTCATTCATATTTTTATTTTTTAATTTTTTAGCTTTCTCTTTTTAATATTATTTATATAGTATATTTTTTTTCAATATCATCAAATAACTTCTTTTTTTCAGCAGCATTTTCTCCAGGCAAGGTGCTATAGCGCATCCTTTGTAAAAAAAGCTTTTCTTTTTCAGATATAAGATAAAAGGCTAAGTCCTGTCTAGCTACCCCGCTCCAGCCAAATTCCCAATCCTTTATTTCACTTTCCTGTCCGATATTTCTAAACAAATTCTCCACTTCACATCCTGGATCATGAAAAGATGCTACGCCTACATTTTTATTAAATAAATAATAAATTGGCCAACCGCCATCATCTTGTTTTCCAATTTGAGCCCCCAACTTTGCGCTGGCAACAATTAGGGCTGGCTTGAGCATATAAAAAGAATCCGTTGAAACTTTTGCGGACCAATTCAATGCTTCTGTAATTAGAATTGCATTTTCTGGTTGAGCTGGATCTAATTTTTTAATCTCTTTGAAATCCAGAAATTTACCTATCAATTCTTTGGCGAAATCGACCATACCACTAAAATCACCTCTATTTAATTTACTTTCAATAATTCTGCTAAATTCCTTCTCGAGTCCAATGGCAGCTTCCTCGTCTTTTTCAATTTGGAGAGTTATAAATATATCCTCCAAACTGTCATAAGTTTCAGCAAAAATAGTTTCTTTGCCTGAAATATCTTCTGGCGATATCTTCTCTTCAATATAGTCATTGATGCCCTCCTCTGTAAAAAAGTCGTTCTTTCCCTTGATGAAATTATTTTCCATTTTTTCCATAATTTTTTTATATATTTTTTAAATTATTTTTACTAAAAAATAAAGTAAACCTAAATTTTCAGTCTCCCAATCCACTTTACTTTTCAATCGCATAACTTTCCCTACCCCTCATCTCTAGCTATCACCTCCTTAAGCCCCTCCTATCTGTCTTCACTACTCTCATCACGAGAGGACGGCCGTCCGCTCGTGAGCAAAAGGGAAAGTATGATGATATGATGAATTAAGGTAAATTAAGCTAGCTTATTTTTAAAATGTTTTTTGATTTTATCTTCATTATCAATCTTACTAGCAGTAACAACTCTCACATATGAACTAGCCCGATAAATCTTGGCGAGAGTGATAATTTGTTTTTCGAGTGGATATGGTGAGATAAAAACGCTTTGCTGTAATTTATAAAACTTTAGTGCAAATAAGTGCTGTCGCAAAATAGATCTAAACACCCTATCCACCTCAGGGATATCAAAAATCACAATTCTCCATTTCCCATCCCATTCATGAGGCTTCTTGAAATCTATCGTATTTTCAAATAAAACCAGCCTGGAGACTTCTTTTCGGCCCTCCTTAGTTAAGGCTAGCTCAAAAGATCCATCTGCTTTTTCCGTTTCAGTAATTAATTTTTTTTGAGAAAGTTTACCTACCGATCTCTTGAAATTACTATTTTTTATGTTGCCCCACTCTCTTTTTATTTTTTGAAAAGTGTAAGAATATTGCCTTGGCGAACCAGCTAGGCCAAGGGCTACACCCCCTAAAAGTACTAATAATATTTTCTTCTGAACAGGTCCTAATCTATGTAGACTCATAAAAATACTAGCTGTGCGTATAACCCAGATTATAATCTCAAATCACACGCTCAAATTATAAATTTAAGTTGCATTTTTAAATTATACCGTCAGACTACTTATTTAAATTATATCACTCTTTGAGTCTAATTTAAATTATTTTCAATTAAAAGGTATTAACCTCAGGGCAAGACCCGGCACCCCATTTGCAGCAAGCTGCGGAGAATTTACTCAAAACGAGCTCGTCTACCAAGGCTTGGACGTAGATAGATTAAATCAACCCTTTTCCTAATCTCGCTCAATTTGCTATTTTTATTTATTCCACCTCTCTATCCTGCTCACGAGAGGACGGCCGTCCTCTCGTGATGAGGGTAGTCCATCAGGTGGAGATATGCTTTTTTATTTTATTATTTAATTTAACCAATGAATTTCTCTGGGTATTCACCAACGATTTCTAAAGATCGAAGATATCTAACCTCAAAAGCTTTTTTTACTTCTGGTAAGACTATTTTTCTTTCCCAATCCTTAATTATCTTTTCTTTAATTCTTTTTTCTAGCAAATCGATGCTTTCTTGAGGGTCATCTTGAAAATAAGTAGCATGAAATTTTCCCACAAAATGAGACGCTCCATCTGACGAACTAATTATTTGTACCTCGATAGACTCTTTGGCAATATCTATTTCGTTTTTCTTTTCCATTCTTTCCCAAGCCTCAAGTACTCTTTGAATAAATTTTTCCTCAAATCCGAGAGCACGCAAAGTCTCCACTCCTTTTGTCTTAGTCAATTCATATTCATTTTTCTCATCAATTGATTTGCCAAAATCATGAAACCAAACTAAAACAGATACTAATTCCCTATCCGCTTCGGGATGCATATCGCAAAGCTCTAAAGCAATACGCTGGACAATCATAAGATGGTCTTTTACAAACCACTCTCTATATTTAAAGTCACTCTTACTGCAATTCTCGATGACTATTTTCTTAAATGAATCGAGTTTCTCTTGATTTTTTGACATAGATTTTTATGTACGTAAATGTTTACGTAATTAAATTATAGCACCCCTTCTTCTTCGCACTCTTTATCTTTTTTTACTCCACATACATCCTCGCTCACGAGCGGACGGCCGTCAGC